>CAINUX010000233.1 GCA_903853895.1 uncultured beta proteobacterium
CCAATCAAGGGAGTCAAAGCTAAATCAAGCGGCTCAATTATTTGGTGCTATCTGCAAAGATTGCTGGTCGGCTCCAGATTGTTTGCAGCACCCGCTTGGTTATCCCCTGTCCGCGACTAACTTTCACCAAGCATGACACTAAGTCACAGTTTGACTTTATCCGTGATTCGAATTCAATGCAAGTCAAGTTCGTTTGAAGCCGAACGGCCATCTCGTTCGGTAAAAATATTTACCGGAATGCACAAAACCTGTTTTACCGGAAGTTTTAACGGTAAATTCTTGAGACGCACAGAGACACCCAGATGCTATTCGGGCAACAAAAATACCCGGCTATCTTGGGCGATACCGGGTATATGATCTGCCTTGAGAGACTCAGAGACAGTTATTTGGTGGCCTGGGGCGGAATCGAACCACCGACACAAGGATTTTCAATCCTCTGCTCTACCGACTGAGCTACCGGGCCTGAGCCTGAAATTATAGCAGGAAGATTTGCCCAATCCAACCGGACATCACTCAAATGCTGTTGCGTTTGCCCCGTGTAAGGTCAACCCCAAGTTGCTTGAGTTTGCGGTACAGGTGGGTACGCTCCAATCCTGTTTTCTCCGCAACCCGTGTCATGGAACCGTTTTCACGCGCCAGGTGGTATTCAAAATAGGCCTTTTCGAACTCATCCCGAGCCTCGCGCAGGGGTTTGTCGAGAACAAAGTTTTGCGTCGCCTGCAATCCTGGTTCAACAGGACCCGCCGCAGTGACTGCCACATACCCCGACGCGTCCACCGACGCAACGATTGGCCGTGCTAGAGCGACCGGTGCAGACTTGTGCAAGCTGCTGCGCGCCAAGCCCTGTTCAACCGCCTTCAGCAGTTTTTGCAAGGTAATGGGCTTTTCCAGAAAGGCAAGCGCACCAATTTTTGTGGCTTCGACCGCAGTGTCAATAGTGGCGTGACCGCTCATCATGATCACTGGCATGGTTAGGACACCTGTAGAAGACCACTCTTTCAGGAGCGTGACACCATCGGTATCCGGCATCCAGATATCCAACAGCACCAGATCCGGCCGCTCTCTGGAACGCGCAGCACGGGCCTGCGCTGCATTCTCAGCCAATTCGACGTTGTGACCTTCGTCATTGAGGATTTCCCAAAGCAAATCCCGAATGCCGTGCTCGTCATCAACAACCAGAATGTTTGCCATGGTGTTTGTGTTGTCCCTTTGATGCCAGTATGTCTCGCTCAAGCCGGAGCGGTATTCTCAATCGCCAATGATAACGATACTTGGGCGCCTACCACTGTGCCGCCAAGGACACGGTTAATGATGTCGACCCGCGAGCCATGCTCGTCTGCAATTTTCTTCACAACGGCCAACCCCAAACCGGTACCCTTCATCTTGGTCGTGACATAGGGCTCAAAGGCGCGTTTGAGAATTTGATCCGGGAAACCGCCCCCACAATCCAACACGCTCAAACGGACGCGCCCGGTTGGCCGCAGGTATTGTGTGCGCAACACGACGCTGCGATCTTCCGTGCCTGACACTTGGCACGACTCACTGGCGTCCTGCGCATTCTGAAGCAGGTTATGGATGACTTGGCGCAATTGCTGCGCGTCCCCCATCACAGGGGGGCAAGACACATCCAACTCCGGTCGCACCGGTACCGCTTGGCTTTCATCATCGTACAGCTGCAAAACATCCGTGACTAGTGCATTCAAATCAACAGGTTTGAGTTCAGCGGCCGGTAGTCGTGCGTAGTCCCGGAAGTCATTGACCAACCGTTTCATTGCGTCGACCTGATCGACAATGGTCTTGACCGATTTTGTCAAAACAGCTTGGTCTGGGGCAGACAGTTTGCCAGAGAGTTTCTTCTCCAGGCGCTCGGCCGACAATTGAATGGGGGTAAGCGGATTTTTGATCTCGTGCGCCAGTCGCCGCGCAACTTCGCCCCAGGCTTGTGCCCGTTGCGCCGACACAATGTCGGAAATATCGTCGAATACCAGCAATCGCCCATTGCCCGGTAGTTCTGCGCCGCGAGCCACCAGTGTTAGTGTGCGGTCAAAGGGGGTATGCATGGACACCATACCCGCTCCCAACTCAAAAGACCTCTGCCAATGGTCTGAGTCCTGCTCCGCACGCTGAACCAGAAATTGAGCAAATTGGGCCTCGACCTCACGACCAAATTCCTTAAGCCCCTCGACTTCCTGCAACGTTCGGCCTGCGTAGTCCGTCAGTGAAACATTGAGGATGCGCGTTGCCCCGGGGTTGGACGAACGAATCGCCCCGCCGGAGTCCAAGACAATGACGCCAGCCGTTAAGTTGTCAAGGATGGTCTGCAAGTTGGAGCGGGCGGAGTCCACTTGCGCCATGCTTTGCTGGACCGCCTGGCGGGCGTCGGACAACTGTTCCGTCATGGAAGCGAAGGCGCGTGTCAGTCCGCCCAACTCGTCTTTGCCTTGCAGCGCCAGCTTAGGGGTCAGGTCGCCCGCTGCGACTTGACTGACGCCCTCAGCCAGCATGAGCAAAGGGCGTGCAATCTGGTCTCCCAAAACAACGGCCAACAAAACAGCCCCAAACACCGCCAGGAAAAGGCTCAGGGTCAGTGTCCCGATGTACATGCGCTTCAAGCCTTCACGACCCAAGGCACGTTCCTGGTACTCGCGGTTGGCGCTCTGAACGGCCAAGGCGTTGGCAACCAGATTTGGCGGCAACTCTCGCGTGACAAGCAGGAATTTGACTTCAGGCGTCAGACCGAGCAGTGAACTGGACAGGGGAACCAGGACTTTGACCCGGGCGCTAACCTGCCCCCCAGGCGACGCCTCGTCAAGGCCTTCCACCCAGGAAAGCGATCGCTCGGCCTTGGCAGCACGAAACTGCGCCGGCAACGGCTTGTCCGGCGTCAACTGAAAGCGTGACGGTCCGGCACTGGCCAGCAACTTGCCGGAGGCATTCCACAGGGCTACATCGGCAGCGCTCAACTGGTCAACCAAACGATCCAGCAACAGCCCTACGGCGACTTCCGGTGTTTCCGATATCTGCGTCGCTGCCGTGCGCGACTTGTTGCTCAGGTCATTCGACAGCGTGTCCAGGGTCACGCGCCCTAGATTCAGCCCAGCCTCCAATGCGCCCTCGACCTTGACGTCGAACCAGGTTTCAATAGACCGCGATACGAACTGGTAAGACACCACATAGATGAGCAGTCCGGGTGCCAGACCAACCAGCGCAAAGATCGTTGCCAACTTCACCAACAAGCGACTGCCAAACCGCCCCTGGCGAAACCGAACGAACAGGCGATACCCGACCCAGACAATTGCGCCGAGCAGTGCCGAGGCCACGACTACGTTGACCGTGAACAGCCGCGCATAGTTGCGCTCGTACATTGCCTGGTTATTGGTCGCCTGCGTCAGCAGGAAAAGCAGCACCATTCCGATTACCACCATGACCAGTGCACCTGCCGCAACCGTCAAGCGCAGGGCCCGTGAACTCCGCGGCGTAGTTGCAGCGCGATCGCTTGGTAGACTGTCCTTCATTTGACAGGGGTCAGTGACAGCGCTGCACTTGCCGTCGCGGCAAGGTCCCAGTCCGACTGTCCCAACGCGCCAATCTGAAACGGCCGCGGCAGTTGGGTCAAATCCAGGCGAAAGCTGAAATCAACCCGGTACTTCACGCCAATGTCCAGGTCCGACGCTTCAGCAATCTTCCATCGCGATATGCGCTTTATGGCCGTCAGCGCCTCACCCAGGGTCTCAAAAGTCTGGTTCAGAGCAAAGCCCAGACTGGCGTCACGCCCCGCCCCGGCGGTGACGTTGAGCCGCCAGCGACGCGTCAGTGGCTGGTAGGCCAGGCGCATATGGCGTTGCATGGACGCCACTTTTTTGTCGTACCAATACCAACGTTCCCGAAGCACTTGGGCTTCGGTCACAAAAAACATGGGAATCCCCTTGACCAATGCATCTTCAACGGCGCCAGGGAGTTCAAAGAGCACCTGGGCCGACACAACAATGTCATCATCCAGACGTTCAACCTGAAACGGGGAAATCTCAGTTGCTATTTGCGCATGGCATAGGCCCGCCGCCAGCGCGAGAGCCAAGACACATAGCTCGCGCAGGGCTCGCTCAAGCCATCCGTTTCTGCAGCAGCGCGTAATAAAAGCCATCGTGGTCACAGGGTTCATTGTCCGGGACGACCTGGCCTTTGGCGACACTTCGGGGCATTAAATGACCTGGCGACGGCAGCAAAACGGCATCGGTGTTGTGTGTGAGAAACGTTTGGACCTGCCCACCACCCTCGGCCAGAAACAGGGAGCAGGTGCAATAGAGCAGATGGCCACCGGGGCGCAACAAACCCCACAGGGCGTCCAGCATGCGCTTCTGGACCCCGGCCAGTTGTGCAATGTCTGACTCGCGGCGCAGCCAGCGAATATCCGGGTGGCGCCGAACAATGCCGGACGCTGTGCACGGTGCGTCCAGCAGGATGGCATCGAATAGCTGGCCATCCCACCAGTCTTGGGGCCGGGCCGCATCGGCGGTCAACACAGTGGCCTGTAGGCCCAGTCGCGCCAGATTCTGCCCGATCCGGGAAGTGCGCGCGGGATCAATTTCGAGGGCCAGAACCCGCCCGTCCGTCAGCTCCAGCAAATGCCCTGTTTTTCCACCGGGCGCTGCGCATGCATCCAGAATGCGCAGGTTGGCTCCACTCTCCAAACCTTGTAGCAGCAAAGGTGCCGCCATCTGGGCAGCAGCGTCCTGCACCGACACCCAACCTTGCTCAAAACCGGGAAGGTGCTGTACGCCAATGGGGCGCTCCAACACAATGGCCGCATCCTGCCCCCCGCTGGCGGCGATGCCGGCCTGCTGCAAACTCGCCAGATAGTCGGTCGGACTGGTTTTTCGGACATTGACCCGCAGCGTCATGGGAGCATGGCGATTGGCGGCCTGCAGGATATCGCGCCATTGCGCGGGTTGCTCCTGCTGTAGACGCTTGATCCACCACGCCGGATGGTTCCAGTACGCCACAGGGTCGGCATCAGTCGCCGCGACCAAGTCATCCCTTTCGCGCAAAAAGCGCCTGAGGCAGGCATTCAGGAAACTGGCTTGAGGCTTGGTTGACGGACTGCGCTTGGCGGCCTCTACCGTCTGGTTCACAAGGGTAAACATGTCATAGGGCGCGTCCGCCGGGTTCCAGGCGAGAGCCAGTGCTACGCTCAAGAGTGCATCGACGGCCGGAGGTGGCGGCCTGGGCGCCAGCTTCTTGCGCAAAGCCTGCGCCCGACCCAAGTTGCGCCAGACTTGAAACGCCAGGGCCTGCACCCCAGGGCGTAAATCGGACGGGACATTGTCGACTGCGGCGGTGCCGGAGGCGCCTTCTCCCACCGCCAACACCACGGCAGCCGTTGCGTTGAGCTGGCGCCACAGCGGGATCGGTTCATCATTGCGGTTCATCATTGCGTCAGAGCGTGCCGCCCGGTTTAAAGCCCATCCATCCCACCACCAGCCGCGCCGGGAACTGGTCCAGCGCGGCGTTGTATTGGGTCAAAATCTGATTGAAGCCGCCCCGCGCGGTTTCCACCCGCAGTGCAACGGCGTCCCACTGCGCGTGCAGTTCGGCGGGAACCACAGGCCCCGCCAGATCAGGTGGCACCGCACGCAAGTGACGCCACGCGACCTGTACCCCATCAAATGCCGCAACCAGGCGGGCAAGGGGTTCGTTCGTCAACAGGACCACCCCGTCGTCCTTCAAAGCATGCTCAAAGACTTGCAAGGACGCCATCAGACTGCCCCACGCATTGGAGGGGTCTTGTGGAGCACCAGGACCCCGCAGCGTCACCTGTTCGCGCACCAGCGCGGCATAAAGTCGCATGTGTTTTTCCACCGACCCTAACGCACTCAAACCCCGTGCACGCATGCGCATCAGACGGTTGTAGAGCCCAACACCCCAAAACACAGACACCGCCAAAGCCACCCACAATAACAGCGAAGCATTCATGGAACTCCCGAACAACTAAACCACATTCTGCGGTGCGACACTGCAAACAAAAAACCCCAAGCCCCTCGTGAAACGGGCTTGGGGTGCTACGTTTACTGTAGCAGGGTCGGTTTACTCGCCAACTCCACCGTCAGTGCCATGGGCCTCGCCCACGGCCTCGGCATCGCCGGCCAACTCAGCAGCTTCCGCTTCGGCGATCGCACGGCGCTCCGCGTCATCCATGTTTTCCCGAACCTTGCGCGCCTCGTGGTACGCCAAGCCGGTACCGGCAGGAATCAAGCGACCGACGATGACGTTTTCCTTCAGACCGCGCAACTCGTCGCGCTTGCCCATGATGGCCGCTTCCGTCAGCACACGAGTAGTTTCCTGGAAGGAAGCTGCGCTGATGAAGCTGTCGGTGGACAAGGATGCCTTGGTAATACCCAGCAGCAGATTGGTGAAGGTGACCGGAATCTTGCCTTCGGCCCGCAGCGCGTCGTTGGTGTTGAGCATCTCGGAACGCTCGACCTGTTCACCATTGATGTAGCTGGAGTCGCCAGCGTTCTCGACCACCACACGGCGCAACATCTGGCGAACAATCACTTCAATGTGCTTGTCGTTGATCTTCACGCCTTGCAAGCGGTACACGTCCTGCACTTCGTCGACGATGTAGCGTGCCAGTTCTTCGGAACCCAGCAGGCGCAGGATGTCCTGCGGATCGGCTGGGCCGTCCACTACGGACTCGCCCTTGTTGACGACCTGGCCTTCGTGCACCAGCATGTTCTTTTCCTTGGGCACCAGGTCTTCCCAGACCTTGCCATCCGGATCAGTAATCTGCAGGCGAATCTTGCCCTTGGTCTCCTTGCCGAAGGACACGGTACCGGTGATCTCAGCCAACGTACCCTTGTCTTTTGGCGTGCGGGCTTCGAACAACTCGGCAACACGCGGCAAACCGCCGGTAATGTCACGGGTCTTCTGGCCTTCGATAGGGATACGCGCGAGCACTTCGCCCGGTCCTACGTCCATGCCATCGCGCACCTGAACCAGTGAGCCGACCGGGAAGCCGATGGTCACCGAGTGGTCGGTCCCAGGAATCTTCACCTCGTTGCCCGATGCATCAATCAGCTTGACCTGTGGACGCACCACCTTGGTCGCACCGCGGCGCTTGGGATCAATAACGACCATGGTGGACAGACCGGTCACTTCGTCGACCTGCTTGGCAACCGTCAAACCTTCTTCCACGTTCTCGAAATGCGCCTTGCCGGCGAATTCGGTAATGATAGGGCGGGTCAACGGATCCCAGTTAGCGAGGATCGCGCCAGCCTTGACGGTCTGGTCCGCCTTCACCGACAGAATGGCACCGTACGGCACCTTGTGGCGTTCACGCTCGCGACCATGCTCGTCGTGGATGATGATTTCGCCGGAACGGGCAATCACCACCAACTCCTTCTTGCTGTTGGTCACATCGCGCATGGTGGCGTTAAAGCCAATATTGCCGTTGGACTTGGCTTCTACGCTGGAGGCGATGGCCGCACGGGATGCCGCACCACCGATGTGGAAAGTCCGCATCGTCAGCTGGGTACCGGGTTCACCGATGGACTGGGCAGCGATGACACCGACGGCTTCACCGCCGTTGATCAGGCCGCCACGGCCCAGATCGCGACCATAGCACTTGGCGCAGATGCCGAAACGGGTTTCACAGGTCAGCGCGGTGCGCACTTTGACCTCGTCCACGCCGGCCACTTCGAGCTCGTCAATCAGGTCTTCGTCCAGCATCGCGCCGGCGACGGCCAGCACGGAACGGTTCTCAGGGTGCAACACGTCCTCAGCCGCAGTACGACCCAGAATACGGTCGCGCAGGGACTCGATCACTTCGCCGCCTTCGACGATCGCGCGCATCAGGTAGCCACCGTGGGTGCCGCAATCCTGCTCGGTGACGACCAAGTCTTGCGTCACATCCACCAGACGACGCGTCAGGTAACCCGAGTTCGCAGTCTTCAACGCCGTGTCGGCCAGACCCTTACGGGCACCGTGGGTGGAGATGAAGTACTCCAGCACGTTCAGACCTTCGCGGAAGTTGGCAGTAATCGGCGTCTCGATGATGGAGCCGTCAGGCTTGGCCATCAGACCCCGCATACCGGCCACCTGGCGAATCTGTGCCGCAGAACCGCGGGCGCCGGAGTCGGCCATCATGTAGATGGAGTTGAACGACTCTTGCTGCACTTGGTTGCCGTGGCGGTCGGTGACCATTTCCTTGGACAACTTTGCCATCATGACCTTGGACACCTCGTCACCTGACTTGCCCCAGATGTCCACCACCTTGTTGTAGCGCTCACCAGAGGTCACCAGACCGGACACATACTGCTGTTCGATCTCTTTAACCTCCTTCTGGGCGCGGGCAATGATCTCGTGCTTTTCCTGCGGCACCAGCATGTCGTCGATGCAGATGGAAATACCAGCGCGTGTCGCCAAGCGGAAACCGGCTTGCAACAGCTTGTCGGCAAATACCACGGTGTCTTTCAAGCCGCATTTGCGGAAGGACACATTGATCAGCTTGGAAATTTCCTTCTTCTTCAACGCCTTGTTGATGTTGGAGAAAGGCAGCCCCTTGGGCAGGATTTCGGACAGCAACGCACGCCCTGCCGTGGTTTCCCACAGCTTGGTCGAGGCGGTGAATTCGCCGGTTTCCTTATCCTTTGTGTACTCGGTCAAACGCACATTGATACGTGCGTTCAGCTCGACTTCGCCCGCGTCAAAAGCGCGCTGCACTTCGCCGGTGTCGGCAAAGATCAGGCCCTCGCCCTTGCCATTGATGCGTTCCCGGGTTGTGTAGTACAGCCCCAGCACCACGTCCTGCGAAGGAACAATGGAAGGCTCACCGTTGGCCGGGAACAGCACGTTGTTGGAAGCCAGCATCAGCGTGCGGCATTCCATTTGTGCTTCCACCGACAAGGGCACGTGAACCGCCATCTGGTCACCGTCGAAGTCGGCATTGAAGGCCGCACAAACGAGGGGGTGCAACTGGATGGCCTTGCCTTCAATCAGGATGGGCTCGAACGCCTGGATACCCAAACGGTGCAGCGTGGGCGCACGGTTCAGCATCACGGGGTGCTCTTTGATGACTTCTTCCAAGATGTCCCACACGACAGGCGTGCCGGATTCAACTTCCTTCTTGGCCGCCTTGATGGTGGTCGCAATGCCCATGGCTTCCAGGCGCGCGAAGATGAATGGCTTGAACAATTCCAAAGCCATCAATTTCGGCAGACCGCACTGGTGCAGCTTGAGCGTTGGGCCCACGGTAATCACGGAACGACCGGAGTAATCCACGCGCTTGCCCAGCAAATTCTGGCGGAAACGACCGGACTTACCCTTGATCATGTCAGCCAAAGACTTCAGGGCGCGCTTGTTGGCACCCGTCATGGCCTTGCCGCGGCGGCCGTTGTCCAGCAAGCTGTCCACGGCTTCTTGCAACATGCGCTTCTCATTGCGTGCAATGATTTCCGGCGCTTTCAATTCCAGCAAACGGCGCAGACGGCTGTTGCGGTTGATAACGCGGCGGTACAGGTCGTTCAGGTCGGAGGTCGCAAAGCGGCCGCCGTCCAATGGCACCAACGGACGCAGGTCAGGCGGCAACACGGGCAGCACATCCAGCACCATCCACTCGGGCTTGATGCCGGATTTCTTGAACGCTTCCAGGACCTTTAAACGCTTGGCGTTCTTTTTGATCTTGAGTTCAGAGCCAGTCAAGTCGTTGCGCAGTTTTTCGATCGAGCCTTCGATATCAATGCTTTGCAGCAAATCCTTGATACCTTCGGCACCCATCTTGGCCTGGAACTCGTCGCCGTATTCCTTGAACTTGGCGTCAAAATCGTCTTCCGACATGATGCTGAACTTCTTCAGCGGAGTCATGCCGGGGTCGGTGACCACGTAGGCTTCAAAGTAAAGCACGCGTTCGATATCACGCAATGTCATATCCAGCACTAGGCCCAAACGGCTTGGCAGTGACTTCAGGAACCAGATGTGGGCGCAAGGCGCTGCCAGGTCAATGTGACCCATGCGTTCGCGGCGAACCTTGGTCTGTGTGACTTCAACGCCGCACTTCTCGCAGATGACACCACGGTGCTTCAGCCGCTTGTACTTACCGCACAGGCATTCGTAGTCCTTGATAGGTCCGAAAATCTTGGCGCAGAACAGGCCGTCGCGCTCAGGCTTGAACGTGCGGTAGTTGATGGTTTCGGGCTTGCGCACTTCACCAAAAGACCAGGAACGGATCTTTTCGGGCGAAGCCATGCCAATTTTGATGGCACCAAAGTGCTCATCAGGCGTGAACTGCTTGAACAGGTCGAGTAATGATTTCATGGGTTAAATCCTTTTCTTGTCCGCGATCAGCTACGCTCTAGTTCGATGTCGATGCCCAAGGAACGGATTTCCTTGACCAACACATTGAACGATTCCGGCATGCCGGCTTCGATGGAGTGCTCGCCCTTGACGATGCTCTCGTACACCTTGGTACGGCCTTGCACGTCATCGGACTTGACTGTCAGCATTTCCTGCAGTGTGTAAGAAGCACCGTAGGCTTCCAAAGCCCACACTTCCATCTCACCAAAACGCTGTCCACCGAACTGGGCTTTACCACCCAAGGGCTGCTGTGTAACCAGCGAGTACGGGCCGGTAGAACGGGCGTGCATCTTGTCGTCCACCAAGTGGTGCAACTTCAGGTAGTGCATGTAGCCAACCGTCGTAGTGCGCTCAAAGGCGTCGCCACTGCGGCCGTCATACAACTGGGCCTGGGTACGCGCAGCGGTCAGGCCCTTGGCCTTGGCCACGTCGTCAGGGAAGGCCAGTTGCAGCATGTCACCAATTTCTGCCTCGGTAGCGCCGTCGAACACGGGGGACGCAAACGGCACGCCGTTGGTCAACTCCTGTGCCATGTTGCGGATTTCGTCGTCCGACAACTGGCCCAGATCTTCCTTGCGGCCCGTGCCGTTGTAGATGCGTTCCAGGAAAGCGCGAATTTCGGCGGCGGCAGCTTCACGTTGCAGCATGTCACCGATGCGGTGGCCCAAGCCCTTGCCAGCCCAGCCCAAATGCACTTCCAGCACCTGACCGATGTTCATACGCGAAGGCACGCCCAGCGGGTTCAGTACGATGTCAACGGGTGTACCGTCGGCCATGTAAGGCATGTCTTCCACTGGAGTGATCTTGGAGACCACACCCTTGTTACCGTGGCGACCGGCCATCTTGTCACCGGGCTGCAAGCGGCGCTTGACCGCAATGTAGACCTTGACCATCTTCAGCACGCCTGCGGGCAACTCGTCGCCTTGTGTCAGCTTCTTGCGCTTTTCTTCAAAAGCCAGGTCGAAGCTGTGACGGGTTTGCTCCAGAGAGTTCTTGATGCTCTCCAGTTGCGTGGCCACTTCATCTTCGGCGGGGCGGATGTCAAACCAGTGGAACTTCTCGACAGACGCCAAATAGGCCTTGTCGATTTTTGTACCCTTGGCCAGCTTTTGCGGGCCGCCGTTGGCGACCTTGTTGGTCAAAAGCTTTTCGATACGGTCAAAGGCATCGGCTTCCACAATACGTAACTGGTCATTCAGATCCAGGCGGAAACGCTTGAGTTCGTCGTCTATGATCTGCTGGGCACGGCGGTCACGGGTGATGCCTTCACGGGTGAAGACCTGCACGTCGATGACAGTGCCTTGCGAGCCCTGGTCCACACGCAGGGACGTGTCTTTGACGTCGCTTGCCTTCTCACCAAAGATTGCCCGCAATAGCTTCTCTTCTGGCGTCAGAGTGGTTTCACCCTTGGGTGTGACTTTGCCCACCAGCGTGTCGCCAGGCATGACTTCGGCACCCACGTAGATGATGCCCGACTCGTCCAGTCGGTTCAGTTGCTGTTCCGACAAATTCGGAATGTCGCGCGTAATTTCTTCGGCACCCAACTTGGTGTCACGTGCCATCACCACGAGTTCTTCGATGTGAATGGAGGTGTAGCGGTCTTCTGCCACCACACGCTCACTGATCAGGATCGAATCTTCGAAGTTGTAGCCGTTCCACGGCATGAACGCCACCAGCATGTTCTGACCGATGGCGATTTCGCCCAGATCGGTAGACGCACCATCAGCAATCACATCGCCCTTGGACAGCTTATCGCCCTTCTTGACGATGGGGCGCTGGTGGATGTTGGTGTTCTGGTTGGAGCGCTGGTACTTGATGAGGTTGTAGATATCCACACCGACTTCACCGGCTTGCGCCTCCGCGTCGTTGACGCGGATCACCACGCGGGTTGCATCGACGTAGTCAACCAGACCGCCACGCGTTGCCACGACCACGGTACCAGAGTCGATAGCCGCCACGCGCTCAATGCCGGTACCCACCATGGGCTTTTCCGGACGCAGCACAGGCACGGCCTGACGCGACATGTTCGCACCCATCAACGCGCGGTTGGCATCGTCGTGCTCCAGGAATGGGACCAGCGATGCCGCCACGGACACGATCTGTGCGGGGGACACGTCCATGTATTGCACGCGCTCGGCGCCGACCAGGATGGATTCGCCTTTTTCACGGGCGGACACCAGGTCTCCGGTCAGCACGCCGTCTTTGTCTAGGGTCGCATTGGCCTGGGCAATCACGTACTTGCCTTCTTCGATGGCAGACAGGTAATCGATGTCAGTGGTCACCTTGCTGTCGACCACACGGCGGTACGGTGTTTCGATGAAACCGTACTCGTTCAGGCGGGCGTACAAAGCCAGCGAGTTGATCAGACCGATATTCGGACCTTCAGGCGTTTCAATAGGGCAGACGCGACCGTAGTGGGTCACGTGCACGTCACGCACCTCGAAGCCAGCCCGCTCACGGGTCAAACCACCTGGGCCAAGGGCCGATACACGGCGCTTGTGGGTGATTTCGGCCAGCGGATTGGTCTGGTCCATGAACTGGGACAACTGAGACGCACCGAAGAACTCTTTCAACGCGGCCGAGATCGGCTTGCTGTTGATCAGGTCGTGTGGCATCAAAGGCTCTTGTTCGGCTTGACCCAAGCGCTCTTTGACAGCCTTTTCGATACGAGCCAAACCGGTGCGGTACTGGTTCTCGGCCAACTCACCCACGCAACGCACGCGGCGGTTGCCCAAGTGGTCAATATCGTCGACTTCGCCGCGACCATTGCGCAAGTCCACCAGGATCTTGACCACGGCCAGGATGTCTTCGTTGGTCAAGACCTTGGGACCGGTCGATTCCGAACGGCCCATCTTGGCGTTGAACTTCATGCGGCCCACTCGCGACAAATCGTATGTGTCGGGGTTGTAGAACAGGCGCTGGAACAATGCCTGCACCGCATCTTCTGTTGGCGGCTCGCCAGGGCGCATCATGCGGTAGATGGCGACGCGGGCGGCGAACTCGTCCACAGTTTCATCGGTACGCAGCGTTTGCGAGATGTAGGCACCCTGATCCAGCTCATTGGTGTAAATGCAAGGCAGGTCCTGCACGCCGGCCAGTCGCAATTTCTTAAGCAGTGCTTCGGTGAGTTCTTCATTGGCCTTGGCCACGATCTCGCCGGTGTCACCGTCGATCACATTGCAGGCCACGACACGACCGATCAGGAAGTCTTCTGGCACGCTGATGTGCGTAGTGCCAGATTGTTCTAGCTCACGGGTGTGGCGAACGGTTACGCGCTTGTCCTTGGCCACCACAACCTTGCCGCTCTTATCGGTGATGTCGAAACGGGCGACCTCACCGCGCAGACGCTCTGCCACAAATTCCATCTGCGCACCGCTGTCCATCAAACGGAAGTTGTCGTTGACGAAGAAGTTGGCCAGGATGGATTCGTTGGTCAGGCCAATAGCCTTGAGCAGAATCGTGACCGGCATCTTGCGGCGGCGGTCCACGCGGAAGTACAGCAGGTCCTTGGGATCAAACTCAAAGTCGAGCCACGAACCGCGGTAAGGGATGATGCGTGCGGAGAACAGCAGCTTGCCCGAGCTGTGGGTCTTGCCCTTGTCGTGCTCGAAAAACACGCCAGGCGAACGGTGCAACTGGGACACGATTACGCGCTCGGTACCGTTGATAATGAAGGAGCCTTTACCTGTCATGAGCGGAACTTCGCCCATGTAGACTTCCTGTTCCTTGACTTCCTTGACGACCTTGTTCTGCGAGGTCGATGACTCACGGTCATAGATGATCAATTGCACTTTGGCGCGTACCGCGGAGGCAAATGTCAGGCCACGGGTTTGGCATTCCCGCACATCAAACGCTGGTTTGGCCAACCCGTATTCCAGGTATTTCATCTCGACAAAACCATTGTGCGAGACGATGGGGAAGGCTGCTTCGAAAGCAGCCTGCAAACCTTCGACGGTCCGCTTCTTGGGTGCAACATCGGCTTGCAAGAACGCCGTGTAGGCATCCTTCTGCATTTGCAACAGGTAGGGAATTTCGAGCACGCTATCGCGATTTCCGAAATTTTTGCGAATCCGCTTGCGTTCAGTGTATGTATAAGCCATTAGATCTCCGGGCAAAGACTGAGGAATCCTGGGGGTCCTAGGCGACTGTCGTGTCGAGCACAACGCTCAACGCTTCTTGGCGATTGGCCACTACCAATCATTGGCTGACGGTTGCGCATTGCACGCAACCCGTTCCAAGGCGTCTTCTGCAGTCGGATCAGAAGACACTAAAAAATGGTTTACAACCACTTTTTAGTGCGCTCTTATAAGCGGCAAAGGCTGGGAGCCCTTGAAGGAGCTCCCAGCCTAAACGAACAAGTCGATTACTTGAGTTCGGCCTTGGCGCCGGCTTCCACAAGCTTCTTCAAAGCAGCTTCGGCGTCAGCCTTGGCGATGCCTTCCTTTACGTTCTTGGGAGCGCCGTCAACCAGATCCTTGGCTTCTTTCAAACCCAGTCCTGTGATTTCACGCACTGCCTTGATGACCGATACCTTCTGAGCACCGGCTTCGAGCAGAACGACGTTGAATTCGGTCTTCTCTTCAGCAGCAGCAGCAGGTCCAGCAGCAGCAGCAGGACCCGCCATGGCGGCAGCGCTCACTCCAAATTTCACTTCGATGGCTTTCACCAGGTCGTTGAGTTCCATGACCGTCATGCTGTCCAGCGCGGTCAAAAATGCGTCTTTATCGAATGCCATTTCTATTTCCTAAC
>CAINUX010000234.1 GCA_903853895.1 uncultured beta proteobacterium
AAGTACACCCCGTTTGGCCACTCCGATTACCAGACCATCGTGGCTGACGTGAAGAAGTTCTCCGCAGGTGGCAAGACCGCCGTGGTGTCCACCATCAACGGTGACTCCAACGTGCCCTTCTACAAAGAGCTGGGCAATGCCGGTCTGAAGGCCAAGGATGTGCCCGTCGTTGCATTCTCCGTGGGCGAAGAAGAACTGCGCGGCGTCGATACCAAGCCGCTGGTGGGTCACCTGGCTGCATGGAACTACTTCATGAGCATCAAGAATCCTGACAACACAGCCTTCATCAAGAAGTGGTCCGACTACGCCAAGGCCAAGAAGCTCCCCGGTGCGGACAAGCCTTTGACGAATGACCCGATGGAAGCCACCTACATCGGCATCAACATGTGGAAGCAGGCAGTGGAGAAAGCCAAGTCCACCGATACCGACAAGGTCATTGCGGCCATGGCGGGACAGACCTTCAAGGCACCCAGCGGCATTGTGAGCAAGATGGATGAGAAGAACCACCACTTGCACAAATCGGTGTTCATTGGCGAAGTCAAGGCCGACGGCCAGTTCAACGTGGTGTGGAAGACACCCGGCCCCGTGAAGGCCAAGCCATGGTCTCCGTTCATCGAAGGCAATGACAAGAAGCCTGACGAACCTGTCACAAAGTAAGGCAAGTAGCGGGGAGGGTAGGCCGCCATTGCTGATGAGGCAATGGCGGCCTTTTACAAGACCACGGAGAAACTGGCGGATGCCAAAAAGAATACACCAGTTGCTGCTGGCGTTGCTGCTCTGTGCGGCGGCCCATGCCCAAGCACTCACAGTTGATCAGGCCAAGGCCATTGCCATCGGTGAAGGTGAAGCACGTATTGAAGCGCTGCGCGCCGCGGTAGCCGGTGCTGACGACAAGACCGTGCAGTTCATTCAGGCTTTGTCCGATGATGCAGTGAAGGTGGTGGCAGGCGTCCCCGTGATTGTGAAGAACGACAAGGCCGTAGATCCGGTCAGCGGCACTGAAACCGCTCTACCCAACACGGCGGAAGACGTGATGAACAACAACCGCATGCGCGGTGAAATTGATATGGCGATGGCCTCGCTCAAGCTGTTGTCCACCGACGCAGCTGTGCGCCGTGACGCGGTCAAAACGTTACAAGGTGAAGTGGACGAGAGCAAGCTGCCCTTGATCGACAAAGCATTTGCGCAAGAGACGGTGCCTGACATCAAGGACCGCCTAGGCCTGCTGCGTGCGGCCGCGCTCTTGACCAGTTCCGACAAAACCAAACGCCTGGAGGCGGCCAAATTATTGGGCGAGAGTTCCCAGGCCGTAACCAAGACATTGCTGATCGAACGTCTGCCCATTGAGACCGATGCCCAGGTCAAAGCAGCCCTGCAGTTCAGCCTGAATCAAGTGGAGTCCCGTCTGGCCTGGGGTGACCGGCTCGGTGCCATCTTCAGTGGCATCAGCCTAGGGTCAATCCTGCTGCTGGTGGCGCTGGGCCTGGCAATCACCTACGGTCTGATGGGCGTCATCAACATGGCCCACGGCGAATTGATGATGATCGGTGCCTACGCTACCTATGTGGTGCAGGGCGTGTTTCAGAAATATGCACCCGGTGTCTTTGACTGGTACCTGGTGGCCTCAGTGCCGGTGGCCTTCATGGCATCCGCCCTGGTGGGGGCTGCGCTGGAGCGCAGTGTGATTCGCTTCCTGTATGGCCGTCCGCTGGAGACCCTGCTGGCCACCTGGGGCATCAGCCTGATGCTGATGCAAGCCGTGCGCACCATGTTTGGAGCGCAGAACGTGGGCGTCGAAAACCCCAGCTGGATGAGTGGTGGCGTCCAGGTTCTGGGTAATTTGTCCTTGCCCTACAACCGCCTCGTGATCGTGGGCTTCGCGCTGGCCGTTCTGGGCGGTGTGGCCTTTCTGATCAGTAAGACCCGGCTGGGGTTATTCGTACGCGGCGTCACGCAGAACCGCCCGATTGCCAGCTGCATGGGCGTCAACACCGCCCGCATTGACACCTACGCCTTTGCGCTGGGTTCGGGTATTGCCGGGCTGGCCGGCTGCGCACTGAGCCAGGTCGGCAATGTGGGGCCGGATCTGGGCCAGGGTTACATCGTGGATTCCTTCATGGTGGTGGTGCTGGGCGGTGTGGGGCAGCTCGCGGGTACCGTCTACGCTGCATTGGGCCTGGGCGTGCTGAACAAGTTCCTGGAAGGCTGGACCGGTGCGGTGCTGGCCAAGATTGCGGTGCTGGTTTTCATCATCATCTTTATCCAAAAACGACCGCAAGGAATTTTCGCCATGAAGGGCCGGAGTGCAGAAGCATGAGCACCTTGATACTTCCCACTAGAGCCCCGCTCCTGACGCGCTCCGGCTGGAGCGCCTGGCTGGCTGCCCTGATCGTGTTGTGCGCGGTGGTGCCGCTGCTGAACCTGGCGGTGCCGGTTGGCAGCGTGTTCCATCTGAGCGACTTTGCCGTCGCACTGGTGGCCAAGATCATGTGCTACGCCATCTGCGCACTCGCCATGGACCTGATCTGGGGCTACACCGGCATCCTGTCGCTGGGCCATGGCCTGTTCTTCGCGCTGGGCGGTTACGCCATGGGCATGTACCTGATGCGCCAGATCGGCACCGACGGAAACTACAAGAGCAACCTGCCCGACTTCATGGTGTTTCTAGACTGGAAGACCCTGCCCTGGCACTGGACGTTTAGCGACAGCTTTGTTGCTACGCTGATTCTGGTCATAGCCGTGCCGGGTCTGGTGGCCTTTGTGTTTGGCTACTTTGCCTTTCGTTCGCGCATCAAGGGGGTCTACTTCTCCATCATCACGCAGGCGATGACCTTCGCCGCCATGCTGCTGTTCTTCCGCAATGAAACCGGCTTTGGTGGCAACAATGGATTTACCGATTTCAAGCGCATTTTGAGCATTCCCATTGCCACGCCCAGCATGCGCATGACGCTGTTTGTGATGACTTCGGTGACCCTTCTGCTGTTCTTTCTGCTGGGGCGCTGGCTGGTGAACGCCAAGTTCGGTCGCGTGCTGCAGGCCGTGCGGGATGCCGAGACGCGGGTGATGTTCAGTGGCTATAACCCCATAGGCTACAAGCTCACGATCTGGACGATTTCGGCCATGATGTGCGGTGTGGCCGGCGCTCTCTATGTGCCACAGGTCGGAATCATCAACCCCAGCGAAATGAGCCCAGCCAACTCCATCGAGATCGCCATCTGGGCGGCCGTGGGTGGTCGCGCAACCCTGATCGGTCCGATTGTTGGGGCCTTCATCGTCAATGGCGCCAAGAGCTGGCTGACCGTGGCCTACCCCGAGTTCTGGTTGTACTTTTTGGGTGCGCTGTTCATTGGGGTCACGCTGTATCTGCCGGATGGGGTAGTGGGCCTGGTCAAGAAGTTGAAGGGGGGCAAAGCATGACTCCCGAATTGATGGAACAAGGCGCCAAGCGCGTCGAGGCGCACAGGGCAGCGCTGGCTGCAAAGACCGGGCAAACCGAGTCCGGCGGTCGCAATGCGGGCTTCTCGCGGGTCATGACGCAGGGCGAGGTGGACATCACCCACGGCCGCATTTTGTACCTGGAAGATGTGCACGTCAGCTTTGACGGCTTCAAGGCCATCAACGGCCTGTCGCTGGACATTGCGCCGGGCGAGCTGCGCTGCATCATCGGCCCCAACGGCGCGGGCAAAACCACCATGATGGACATCATCACCGGCAAGACTCGGCCCGATTCCGGTACGGTGTTTTTTGGCAGTACTATCGATCTGCTGCGCTACACCGAGCCTGAGATTGCGCAGCTGGGCATTGGCCGCAAGTTCCAGAAACCGACGGTGTTCGAGCAGCTCACAGTGTTTGAAAATCTGGAGCTGGCCCTGCACACAAACAAAGGCGTCAAGTCGTCGATGTTCTTCCGGCTGGACTCGGCGCAGGGCGACCGCCTGGCCGAGGTGCTGCACACCATTCACCTCGCGGGCAGCGTGGGCCGCCAGGCTGGCAACCTGAGCCATGGCCAGAAGCAGTGGCTGGAGATTGGCATGCTGTTGATGCAGGAGCCCAAGCTGTTGTTGCTGGACGAACCGGTGGCCGGCATGACCGACGAAGAGACCGAACGCACTGCGGAGCTCTTCTTGTCACTCAAGGGCAAGCATTCACTGATGGTGGTGGAGCATGACATGAGCTTTATCCGCACCATCAGCGACATCGTCACCGTGCTGTGCGACGGCTCGGTGCTGGCACAGGGCACGCTGGATCAGGTGCAGACCGATGAGCGCGTGATTGAGGTGTACCTTGGAAGATAAGCATGCTGAACGCTAAAAATATCAATCAGTACTACGGCGGCTCGCACATCCTGCGCGATGTCAGCATCGAAGCCCAACTCGGCAAGGTCACGGTGATCCTGGGGCGCAACGGGGTCGGCAAGACCACGCTGCTCAAATCACTGATGGGCTTGGTGCCGATCAAGACCGGTTCGATTGAACTCGATGGCAAGGCGATCCAGAAGGCCACGCCGTATGAACGCGCCAGGGCCGGCATCGGCTTTGTGCCACAGGGGCGTGAGATATTCGGCCGATTGACTGTGGAAGAAAACCTGCTGATGGGTCTGGCCTACAAAAGTGCCAACGCGCCCATTCCGCCCGAATTGTTTGAGCTGTTCCCGGTGCTCAAGCAGATGCTGGGACGCCGCGGTGGTGACCTCTCCGGTGGACAGCAGCAGCAACTGGCCATTGCGCGAGCCCTGGCCGCCAAACCGCGCGTGCTGATTCTCGATGAGCCCACCGAAGGCATTCAGCCCAGCATCATCAAGGACATTGGCCGCGTCATCCGCATGCTGGCGGACCGTGGCGACATGGCGATACTGTTGGTGGAGCAGTACTATGACTTTGCCCAGGAGCTGGCGGACCACTACGTGGTGATGGAACGCGGCGCCGTGGTGGCCAAGGGTATTGGCAAGGATATGGAAGCCAACGGCGTGCGCAGGCTGGTCGCGATCTAGTCAGACCTGGCTGGGTGGCGCCATGGACCGGTCCGCCGATTTGTTGCCAGGTGCATTTGCGCCCGTGCGCAGCACCAGCCCCCCGGCCTGGCGTTTTTGCTCCCCCAGCGAGGCCTTGACATGGTGCAAACCATATTTGGCCCGCAGCTCCTGCAGCTCGGCATTCAGAAATTCGGCATTGGCAATCTTGGCTCCATGCTTCAACAGCACCTGGTGGGCGTTGTCGATCAGTCGCGCGTTCAACGTTTCCTTGCCGTGCAGGATGAGGTTTTTGACGGCGGCCGTGGGGTTGCCCGACATGCTCAGCGACATGGCGGTTTCGGCCATTTCCAGAACCTTGGTCTGGCAGGCTTTCATCCGTTCGGCATAGGGCGGGTGTGCGACTGCGCTGGCGGCCAGCAGTTCGGTTTGTGAACGGTTACTGCAAAAGCGCAGGCCTATGGTATCGACCACCGAGTCCACTTCGTCCAGCTGGATGGCCTTGTGGGCCAGTTGGGACATCAGCGCCACCACATTGCTGGCGGATTCGAAATCAAATTCACTGTTGCTGATCGTCTTGGCCATGGCGCGCACCGCGTCAAGGGATTGGGCAAACTGGTGTTGCTGGATCAGGTTTAGCGCAATGACAATGTCAGCCAGCCGCAGAATCCGTGCGTTGTCCGGGTTCTTTTCAATCAGGCGGTTGAAGTCGTCGTGGCAGCGCTGCAGTCCTTTGCGGTCTCCGTTTTCCAACCGGGTAAAGGCCAGCAGCACCAGGCTCTGGCAGTCGAACATTTTGGACTCCAGGCCCATGCGTGCGGTTTTGTCCAGCAGCTTTTCGGCCTCCACATGGTCGCCGGCGTAGTAGGTCATCATGGCCAGGTTCTGCAGGCGGCTGATGGAGGCCGGTGTTAGCGTGGAGGCCATCTTGTAGGTCTCCAGTGCCTTGTCGAACCTGCCCAGTTCGAACTGGGCGCGCCCCATGACGTCATAGGCATCGCCGAAGTTGGGGTCCGCGCTGATCAGGTTTTCCAGGGTGCTCGTCGCCTGGGTGATCTGTCCGGCATCGAGTTGTGCGCGTGCCACTCCCAGCTTTGCCCAAGGTAGCGTCTTGGATGCCACCACGGCCTGGTAGAGCTTTTGGGCTTCCCCCGGACGGCCCACGCGGAGGAGCAGTTCTGCACCGACCCGTGCGGCGTATAGCCAGAACTTGCCCTTGGTCTCGAAGCGCTCCATGCACAGGCGTGCGGCACCTTCAAAGTCTTCCTTCTCAATCGCCGAAAAGATGCCCTGCAGTGACAGTTTGCGAATGCGGGCCTGGCGCAGCCGCTCCCCCAGATGGGCGGCCTTGTGGGGTTTGAGCAAATAGCCGTCAAGTGCAGACTCCGCAGCCTCCGCCACTTTGGCATAGGTCGCTTCGCCGGTAATCATGATGAAAATCGTGGAGAAAGGCAGCAACTGGTTGCGCCGCAGGTCGTCCAGCAGGTCTTGCCCGGAACTGGCCTCGTTGGCGAAATGCAGTTCGCACAACACAAAATCGAAGGCCCGAAATTCCAACTGGCGCCGGGCGTCGGTGGCACGCGCCGCCTGAACCACTGTGCCCACGCCAAAGTCCCGCAACTGTGAAACCAGGATGGAGCGGGACGTTGGGTTGCCGTCCACCACCAGGGCAGAGCAGGCTGAGAAATCGTCTTCCAGTGTGGCCATCAGATGGGTGCAGTGTGCTCCAAATTCTTGTTCTGTTCACGCTGGGCGTGCCACTGGCGTGAAATTGTTATCAAAATGATAGCACTACATGGACCAAATACGAGGGCTGGAAGGTGTTTTGTCCCACATTAGCTGGCGCCAGGTGTTGCGCAGCGCCCGCAATAGGTCCATCGCCGGTTCCACGACCGGCGCCAGGACGCGCACCACGATGACCCGGGGGTGCGGACTGGTGGCCCCCGTGGTGCTGGCCAGTGGATGTTGGCCAATGACGGCGCGTGCGCTGTCCAGGGCCGCTTGTCGCCTCTCCCGACCCAGTGCCGTGCCGGCCACGAAGAATAGCGACGCGATGCAGCGTTGTCCTGCCAGACCAACGGGGCCATCGAGCAGGCGGGTGTCGCCGGCCGCAAGTGTGCCGCGCTCCAGCCAGACACCCGGCACTTCGATATGCTGGCGCAGGTGCCCGGCCACAAACGGTAGGTTGGCGATGGGCAGTCCCAGAGCGGTCACGTCCCAGCCCATCAACTCGGCGCCCGGCGCGAGCTCCATGGTGAGGTGGTTTTCTGCCAGGCAGGCGCTGTAGCAAATCGCTTCCAGGGGGAGCCACTCCAATCGCGCGCCGCTCTCCAGCCGCAAATGGGTCTGCTGCAGGGCGGTCTGGCCGTCCGAGCGGTAGAAGCGGCTGGCACCGGGTGTCGTGATCAGCGCGTGGCTGCCGCTGCGGGCATGGATTTGAATGTCCAGTGTGTCCCCTCCAACCAGGCCGCCGGGAGGGTGCACCAGCACGTTGTGGCAAATCCGGTCGCCTTCGGGGTACAGGCTTTGCAAGATGCGCAACGGGCCACTATGCGTGTGGCGTGCGACCGTGCGCTCCGCCTCGACGCTGTAATCCAGCTTGAGCTGGGCATGCCATGCCATCGTCAGTGGGCGTCAGCCTGTTTGGCTGCGGCAATGGCTGCGCTGGCATCTGCTTGCGAACCATTGAAGAACACATTCAACAGCACCGCGCTGATGGAGGCCAGCAGGATCCCCGATTCGATCAGCGGATGGATGGCGTGTGGCATCCACTGCTTGAAGCTCGGGGCGATCAACGGAATCATGCCAATGCCCAGCGAGATGGCCACGACCAGCGCGTTGAAGCGATTGGTCTTGAAGTCCACACCCGCCAGGATGCGGATGCCGGTTGCCGCCACCATGCCAAACATGACCAGGCCTGCGCCACCAAGAACCACCGTCGGCAAGGATTCCACCAATGCCGCCATCTTGGGCAGCAGGCCCAGCACGATCAGGATGACACCACCGGCCACGCAGACAAAACGGCTGCGCACGCCGGTCAGCGCCACCAGGCCCACGTTTTGCGAGAAGCTGGTGTAGGGGAAGGTGTTGAAGAGGCCACCAATCAGCGTGCCCAGGCCATCGGTGCGCAGACCGCGGGCCAGGTCCTGCTGCGACACGGTCTTGTCGGTCATGTCGCCCAGTGCCAGAAACATGCCGGTGGACTCGATCATCACGACGACCATGACCAGGGACATGGTCAGGATCAGCACCGGGTCAAACACCGGCATGCCGAACTGCAGGGGCAGGACCAGCGCAAACCACTCGGCCTTCGCGACCTTGTCAAAGTTCATCAGCCCCATCGCTGTGGCAAACACGCCGCCAATCACCATGCCCAGCAGTACCGAGATGTTGGCAACAAAGCCCTTGGCGTATCTTGAAATGAGCAGTACCGACGCCAGCACGAGAGCCGCGACGCCCAAGCCGCCGAGGTCCGCGTATTTGGGGTTGGGTACTGTGGCCACCAGCGCCAGTCCCTTGGGCAGCGGCGGCACGGTGGACCCCGCTGCGTTTGCAGCAGTGGTCACGTCGGCCAGCCACTTGGCGTGCTCGGGGCTGACGACGCTGGGGGCGGTCGGGCCAAAGGGGTTGCCAAAGATCCAGTTGATGCCAATGCGCATCAGGCTGATTCCAATCACCGCAATGATGGTGCCGGTGACCACCGGCGGAAAGAAACGCAGCATGCGGCTGACTACGGGGGCTATCAGGATGGCTACGATGCCGGATCCGATGATGGAGCCAAAGATCAATTGCGCTCCGGCCGCGCCGGGTGTCGCGTTGGCCATCGCAACCATCGGGGCGACGGACGCAAAGGTCACGCCCATCATCACGGGCAACTTGATGCCAAACCACTGCGTAGCCCCCAGTGATTGGATCAGCGTGACCAGACCGCAGCAAAACAGATCGGCTGAAATCAGCATGGCCACCTGTTCGGGGCTGAGTTTCAGGGCACGCCCCACAATCAGGGGCACGGCAATAGCACCAGCGTACATGACCAATACATGCTGCAGGCCCAGCGCTGCGAGTTTGCTGGTGGGCAGGCGTTCGTCAACAGGGTGCACAGAGGTCGTGGTCATCAGACAGTCCTAAAGTGTTAAGATTTCACGTTAACAAATCATTGAGGGCGCGCGCAATCACTTTGGTGGCACGCCGCAGGTCCTCCAACTCCAGTCGCTCATCCGCACGCTTGGCGTGCGACTCCAGCACCGTGCGCGGACCGGCACCGTAAATCACACCGGGGATGCCGGCTTCGCAGAACAGGCGCACATCGGTGTACAGCGGCGTGCCTACCGCGGGAATGGGTTCTCCGAACACTTGCTTTCCATGCTTTTGAATGGCATCCACCAACGGGCGATTGCCGGGCAAGGGTTGCAAGGCCCGTGCCAGAAGGATGCGTTTGATGTCGACCGTGATGCCGGGCAGGCTCGCGGCTGTGTCGTGAATCAGCTTGCGCAGCGTGGCTTCCACTTCGGTTGGGTTCTCCTCGGGGATCATGCGACGGTCGAGCTTGAAGCTGACCCGTCCGGGCACCACATTGGTGTTGGTGCCGCCTTGTATGGTGCCGATATTCAGGTAGGGGTGGGTGATGCCCGCAACCTTCGAAGTGATGCCCTGGTACAGCGTGTTCTGCTGGTACAGCGCGGTCAGGATCGCATTTGCTGCCTGCAAAGCATCGACTCCAGAAGCCGGTATGGCGGCATGGGCCATCTTGCCGTGCACGGTGACTTCCATCTGCAGGCAGCCGTTGTGCGCGGTGACGACCTGGTAGCTGAATCCTGCCGCTACCATCAGATCGGGCTTGATGATCTTGTGCTTGAGCAGCCAGGCCGGGCCGACCTCGCCGCCAAACTCTTCGTCGTAGGTGAACAGCAACTCCACGCTGCCGTGGGTAGGTTTGGTCACGGCTTCGAGTGCGCGCACGGCGAAGGCGTAAGTTGAGAAGTCGCACTTGCTGACGGCTGCAGCACGGCCAAAGATCTTGCCGTCCTCGATCTCGCCACCATAGGGGTTGTGGGTCCAGCCTTCGCCGGGCGGCACCACGTCACCGTGGGCGTTGAGCAGCACGGTAGTGCCGTCGCCGTACTTGCGGCGCACGACCAAATTGGTGATGGTTTCCAGACCGGAGGCGTGGACCTCGGCCTCGGGCACGGCGTGTTTCTCTACTGCAAATCCCAAAGCCTCCAGCAACTCCGCAGCGCGCTCGGCGTGGGGCGCGTTGTTGCCTGGTGGTGTGTCGGTCGGTACGCGGATCAATTCCTGCAGAAAGCGCACCTGTTCGTCAAAGTGGGCGTCGATCCAGGCGTCGAGTTGTTCGTAGGTGTTCATGAAAAATCAGTCCGCTGTGGGTTGGGATAGTTGTTCAATCAGGTGCAAAAAGGCGTCTACCGCCAATTGCATGTCGTCGCTGGTGCTGGACTCCAGCGGGTTGTGGCTGATGCCGGAGTTCAGCCCGCGCACAAACAGCATGGCCTGGGGCATGATCTCGTGCAGCTTCATGGCATCGTGGCCGGCGCCACTGGGCATGCGGTGCAGCGGAACGCCCAGTACGGAAACGGCCTTTTCCCAACGGGCCTGCCATGCGGGTGCGCTGGGCGCGGCGCTGGCGCGCATGGCTTCAAGCACGCTGTGGTGCACACCACGGCGCGTGCAGATGGCGGCCAGTTCGGCCAGCACGTCCACTGCCAGTTTGTCGCGCTGGGCATTGTTGGGCGCACGCAGGTCCAGTGAAAACTGGCAGCGGCCCGGCACCACGTTGATGGAGCCATTGGGCACTTGCAACATGCCCACCGTGCCGACCGAATCGCCGTCTGCGGCGGCGCGGCGTTCGACAAACAGGATCAGTTCGGCCACGGCAGTTGCGGCATCGCGGCGCCGGTCCATGGGCGTGGTGCCGGCGTGGCTGGCCATGCCTGTGACCTCGCACTGGTAGCGCACGCCAGCGTTGATGGAAGTGACGACGCCCAACGGAACGTCCAGTTCGTTCAGCACCGGCCCCTGTTCGATGTGGACCTCGACAAAGCCCTGGTAGTTGTCTGCGTTGCGCTTCAGAGTGGGAATGTCGTTTACGCACAGTCCGGCGTGTTGCATAGCGGAGCGCATGGAGATGCCGTCGGCGTCCACCTGGTCCAGCCAGGCCGGATCGAAGTCGCCGGTCAGCGCGCCGGAGCCCAAAAAGGTGGCCTTGTAGCGCTGGCCTTCTTCCTCGGCAAAGGCGACGATCTCCAGGTCAAACGGCAGGCGCTTGCCGGTGCTGGAGAGCGCCAGAACGCAGGCCAGCGGCACGTAGATACCCAGCCGGCCGTCGTATTTGCCGCCGTTGCGCACCGTGTCATAGTGGCTGCCCGTCAGCAATGTCTTATGAGAATTTTGGCTGTAGCCCTCGTCATTGTTCGATGTTTCACTCTTCTTTTTATAGCAACCGACAACATTGCCGACGGCGTCAATATGCACACTGTCGCAGCCTGCTTGGCGCATGTCCATGCTGAGCGCTTGAGCGCAGGCGCGGTGGGCATCGGTCAGGTAAGTGACCGTGAGCTGACCCAGCTCGGCGTAGCCCGGGTCGGTGTGCTGCGCCAAAGCCTCTTGCCAGTCCCACACCCGATTGCCCAGTTCCGGGCTGACACCAAACAAATCGTTCAGGCGAATTTCGGCAATGCGGTGGATGTTGCGGATGCACTCCTGGCGTTCAAAGTCGGGGTGGCCCTGCAGACGGCGCGCAAAGGTGGCGATGATCTCGGCTTTGGAGAGGCCCGTGCCGCGTGGCCCGCGCACCGCCAGGATGAAGGGAAAGCTGAAGCGGGCGTTGTAGTCGCGGTTGAGCTGCTGGATTTTTTGAAACTCTTCAGACGTGCAGTGGGTCAGCCCCGCCTTGCTTTGCTCATTGGTGGATTCTGCGGTCAGGTTCTTGTCCACCATCGCCTTGCCCGCCAGTTCCGGGTGGGCGCGGATCAGGGCCAGTTGCGGCTCAAGACCGGCAGCATGGAGCACTCCTACCATGGCGTATTTCAACTGGGCCAGGCTGGCGAAGGGACGTTGGTCCAGCGCAGCACGCGCAATCCAGGGGGAATGCTCGTACAGGCCGGCCAGCCAGGCAGTTGCCTCGTCCAGCGTAGCGGCATTCAGTTGTTCCAGTGTCAGTGCCATGGCGGTGTGTGTGGTGTTGTTCGGCGCTATTCGGAGCTATTCCGTGAAGGGGTGGATCGCCTTCCAGTGCCGGGCAATGTCTACACGGCGGCACACCCATACCTGGTCGTGGCGGGCAATGTGGTCCAGAAAGCGCTGCAGCGCGGTGATGCGCCCGGGGCGGCCCAGCAGGCGGCA
>CAINUX010000235.1 GCA_903853895.1 uncultured beta proteobacterium
AGGCGAGAAACAAGGGCAAAGAGCCCTGAAACCAGTCCAGTACGGCCGAAAAACGACGTCAAATCGGCTGAAAAATGAAAAACTGCCTCAGCTTGCAACGGGCTCAGCGTTTCGCCTCTACTTATTCACCGTAGCCTTAGGCATCGCTAGCGCCGAGCATGGGCCTAAAACCACCTGCGATGAGACGCCTTCCGTCGAAGGCGGGAGCCTGATCACCAAACTGCATGCGCGGGTCATTCGTCACTCTTTCCATGCCTGCGTCTCGGGTAGCTTTGTCGGGCCACTCGACGTAGGAAACAACGACAGTCTCGTCTTGTCGAGCACCTGCGGCCTTAGCGAAACTTCCGTATTCCACCTGAGACTGCTTGGTTTCCGCTCCGTGATACGTCTCTGTGTCTGGTCCCGATTCATCGAGCCAACATTCCATGACGCTGAGTGCTCCGTGCTCCTTGACCACTTTCTCAGAAAGCCTGGCCAGTTCTTCATACGCAGCCTTGTTCGCGCGAGGGACCGGAGCGAGGAAACAGTCGATGTAGCTCATGGTGCTCTCCTTTGCGATGCCTAACGTGAAGATGACCGGGCCACAACACATCGCGGCGAAGCAGCCTCCTGCTGTTGTGGGTCCGTGTCGATTGGCATGTTAAAGCGCGTCACTCCGATACCTCCGCGCGGTAGCTCCAGTGCGGCGCCTGAACTCTCAGAATATCACCAGATTGCATTTCGATCTCGTAGCACCCTTGCTGGGGTTCGCGAACCACGTTGATTGAGGATGATGGTCCCCAAGGCTCCTGCTTCGGAAAATCTAGTGAAGTAAAACCCTCGAACACCAACACATGTGAAGTTGCCCCAACTGGATGAACTCTTAGGTCACAGCGATCCGCTTCCAAACTTATGTGGATAGCCGACAGCAATGCATCGTGGAGAGGCAGATCGCCGAACGTCATTGATGCGCTTTAACGTCGGCGTTGTACCGCAGGCAGCACACGCCGCGCAGCGGCATTTTGCTGCTGCATGTCAGTGACGAACAACCTGTTAAAGCTACTTCCAGTCATGCGCTAGCAGCTCGCTGGGTATTGGGTCGCCCCATGTTTGCCAGCCGCCGTTCTCCAGTGTTGCGAACCATTCGTCTCGCCTAGATACAGGTAGCCGAAAACCACAAAATGGACAGTGGTGAATGGGAAGGACTTCGGCTGACGGTTGGCAGATAAGCCCGTACTCATCGAAAACAGGCGACCAATAGATGCGCTTATCAGTCGACCCAAGCAAAGGACTTTTCGCATCAGGAAACGCCATGTTGGCTTGCTCAGACATTTCCGCGCAGCAATGCTCTTTGACATAGCTTGGTTCACCGGTCAAAACGAGTGAGAAGGTCATGAGCTTTAACGCAATGTCCAGAGCAACACTTGCTCTATAAGTTGGGGACTGCTCCATAAGTTGGACATGAATATCTCCTGAAAATGGCTTGCAGTCTGGCTGCTTATTAAATATACTGGATAAAACACCAGTATTAAAAATTCCATGAAACCCGGCACTCCTCCGCTGCAATCCACCCGTGTGCTGGACCAGTTGCGCGAGCGTATTCGGTACATGCACTATAGCCTCAGTACCGAGCAGGTCTACGTCTACTGGGTGCGGTTTTTCATTCGCTGGTCGGCGCGCAGCGGCCAAATGCGGCATCCGCGCGACTTGGGTGCGCCAGACGTAGAGGCATTTTTGTCCATGCTGGCAACCGAGCGCAAGGTATCGGCATCCACACACAACCAGGCGCTCAGCGCGGTATTGTTTTTGTACCGTGAAGTATTGGGTGTTGCGCTACCCTGGCTTGACAACATCAACCGTCCAACCCAAAAGCGGCGCATTCCCAGCGTGCTGACCAAAGACGAAGTTGCGGGTTTGCTGGCTCATATGGATGGACAAACCGCACTGTTGGCACGCTTGCTGTATGGCACCGGTATGCGGTTGATGGAGGGCATGCGCCTTCGCATCAAAGACGTTGACTTTGACCGCCACGTCATCATCGTGCGTGAGGCCAAAGGGGGCAAAGACCGCGTGGTCATGATGCCGCGTTCGCTGGCACCCGCGTTGCGGCTGCAACTGCTGGCTGCGCGCGCCCAGTGGGAGGCTGATCGCCAAGCGCAGCGCGGCGGAGTCGAAACCCCGCACGCGCTGGAGCAAAAATACCCAAAGGTCGGGCACACCTGGGGTTGGTTCTGGATGTTTCCGTCACCCACTCTATCGATTGACCCTCGCAGTGGTGTGGAGCGGCGGCATCACTTATATGAAGACCGGCTACAGCGGTCGCTCAAGAAGGCCGTTGTACTGGCCGGTATTCACAAGCCCGTATCCGTCCACACGCTACGCCACTCCTTCGCCACCCACTTGCTGCAATCCGGCACCGACATCCGCACCGTGCAAGAGCTGTTGGGCCACAGCGATGTGAGCACGACGATGATCTACACCCATGTACTCAAGGTGGCAGCGGGTGGCACAGCCAGCCCGCTGGACGCCTTGCTGGCTTCTGTTTAGCTGCACGCGCTACCAAAAATGTAGCTGTAAGCCCAATAAACACGAGGGCTACAGCCACATTTTTCTTACAACTCAATGCCGAATCAGGTGGTCAAACGCGCTCAGCGCCGCCTTGGCACCATCACCGGCCGCAATGACGATCTGCTTGAACGGCACCGTGGTGCAGTCACCCGCAGCAAACACGCCAGGCACATTGGTCTCGCCCTTGGCATTGACGATGATCTCGCCAAACTTGCTCAGCTCGACCGTACCCTTGAGAAATTCGGTGTTGGGCACCAGACCGATCTGCACGAACACACCTTCCAGCGCAACGGTATGTTCTTCGTTCGTCGCACGGTCTTTGTAGCGCAACGCATTGACACGGCCCTGCGCGCCGGTGATCTCCATGGTCTGGGCATTGGTGTGCACGGTGACGTTAGGCAGGCTGTTCAGCTTTTTGACCAGCACAGCGTCGGCCTTCAGCTCGGGCATGAACTCGACCACGGTCACATGGCGCACGACACCGGCCAGGTCAATCGCGGCTTCGATACCGGAGTTGCCACCCCCAATCACCGCCACATCCTTGCCCTTGAATAGGGGACCATCGCAGTGCGGGCAATAGGCCACGCCCTTGTTCTTGTACTCTGCCTCTCCCGGCACATTCACATTGCGCCAGCGCGCACCGGTGGACAAGATGACTGTCTTGCTCTTGAGCGTTGCCCCATTGGCCAGTTTGACTTCAATCAGACCGCCTGGTGTGGCGGCTGGCACCAGGCCTTCAGCCTGCTGCAGGTTCATGATATCGACCTCATAGAAGCGGGTGTGCGCTTCCAGTGCGGCGGCAAACTTGGGGCCGTCGGTTTCCAGCACCGAGGGGTAGTTCTCGATACCCAACGTGTCGTTGGTCTGGCCACCAAAGCGCTCGGCCACGATGCCGGTGCGAATGCCCTTGCGGGCCGCATACACACCCGCAGCCGCACCCGCAGGGCCACCGCCCACGATCAGCACGTCAAAGGCTTCTTTTTGTGACAGTTTGGCGGCATCCTTGGCCGCAGCACCGGTGTCGATCTTGGCCAGGATTTCTTCCACCAGCATGCGGCCTGAGCCGAACATGGTGCCATTCAGGAAGACCATGGGCACGGCCATGATCTCGCGGTCAGTCACTTCCTGCTGGAAGGCGCCGCCTTCAATCACGGTGGTCTTGACCTTGGGATTGAAGATGGCCATCAGCGCCAGTGCCTGCACCACGTCCGGGCAGTTGTGGCAGGTCAGGCTCATGTAGACCTCGAAGTTGAAGTCACTACCATCAGCAGGACTCAGTCCCCGAATCTGCTCGATGATGTCAGCCTCCACCTTGGGTGGGTGGCCGCCGGTCCACAGCAGGGCCAGCACCAGCGACGTGAACTCATGACCCAGCGGCAGGCCGGCAAAGCGCAGGCTGGTGTCTGTGCCCACACGCTGCAGGGTGAAGGATGGCTTGCGGGCGTCATTGCCATCCAGGCGCAGACTGATCTTGTCGGAGCGAAGGCCCTGGATGGTTTCGAGCAAGGCGCGCATATCCCGGCTGGTTTCGCTGTCGTCCAGTGAAGCCACCATCTCGAACGGCTGGGACACGCGTTCCAGGTAGGCGGCCAGTTGGCTTTTCAGTGTTTCGTCGAGCATGGTGGTTTCCTTTTACTACTATTTCGATAGCTTCACCCTCATGTTTCACGAGAGCTAGAGCCTGTTTTTAAAAACAAAAAAGCCGGACGGCAAGGTGCACGCGCACCTTGACGCTGTCCGGCTGGTCGCCGGGTCGAGTGTTCGCTTCGACCCGCGATATTGGGGTCTGAGCCGTCTTCGCTTCGCTACGCGGATCCGACCCCAAAATCGCTACTTAGATTTTGCCGACGAGGTCGAGTGACGGAGTGATGGTTTTCGCGCCTTCGTTCCACTTGGCGGGGCAGACCTGACCGGGGTGGGCAGCGGTGTACTGGGCAGCCTTCAACTTGCGCACGGTTTCCTTGACGTCACGGGCGATTTCGTTGGAGTGGATTTCCAGGGTCTTGATCGTGCCAGTGGGGTCGATGATGAAGGTGCCGCGCAGTGCAAGACCTTCGGAATCGATGTGCACGTCAAAGCCGCGTGTCAGGGCATGGGTGGGGTCGCCAATCAGCGGGAACTTGGCCTTGCCAACCGCAGGCGATGTCTCGTGCCACACCTTGTGGGCGAAATGGGTGTCGGTGGTGACGATGTAGACCTCGGCACCGGCCTTTTGGAATTCAGCGTAGTGTTCAGCAGCATCTTCCACTTCGGTGGGGCAGTTGAAGGTGAAGGCTGCGGGCATGAAAATGAACACGTTCCACTTGCCCTTGAGGGTTTCGTTGGTTACGGTCACGAACTTGCCGTTGTGGAAGGCTTCGTTCTTGAAAGGCAGGACTTGGGTGTTGATCAATGACATGGTTGGTTTCCTCTTGCTTGGTTACGTTCTACAGGTGAACAGGATGAAGTTTAGAGGCTCTATGAGCATTTGTGGTTTGATTGAACCAATCAATCAAATTGGTAAATCCTATTGAGCCCCACTCAGGGTTTTTGAAAAAGGCGATGGTGCAGTCGCCGCAACGACCACCAGACCCCGCCCACCACGACGGGAATAGCTACCGCGGCCGTGATCTCGGCGCTAAAGGGCCAGCCCCAGTACTGGGCGCCCTTGGCCAGGTAGCTCACCAGGCCAACAATGTAGTAGCTGATGGCAGCCACCGACAGGCCTTCCACGGTGGACTGCATCTTGAGTTGCAAATCCTGGCGGCTGTTCATGGTGGCCAGCAGCGCCTGGCTGCTTTGCTGCTGCTCGATCTCGACCCGGGTGCGCAGCAGGTTGCTGATGCGCGAGACACGTTGCGAGAGCGCGTCCTGGCGCCGGGCCGACCAGGCGCAGGTGCTGCGCGCGGGTGTCAGACGCCGGTCCATGAACTCACCAATGGTCTGCATGCCCGCCAGCCGGGATTCGTCAATCTCGGCGATGCGTTTGTCCAACAATTCAAAGTAGGCCGCACTGGCAGAAAAGCGCGAATGGGTTGCTGCGTGCTGACTCTCGACCTCGCCGGCCAACCGCGTCAAACGGTCGAGCAGCAGCGGCTCATCTTCAGCGGTGGCCGAGCGGATCGACTGGGCCAGCTCCGCCAATTCGAGTTCGGCCGAGGCCAGAACCGCTGACGCCTCGCGTGCGGCTGGCAAGCCCAACAAGGCTGCCATGCGGTAGGTCTCAATTTCCAAAAGGCGCTGCACCAACCGCCCCAGACGGCGTGGCGCCATACCACCTGCGAGTAGCACCATGCGCGAAAAGCCGTCGCCATGCACTGCAAAGTCGGTGTAAACCTCGGCAAAGCCCCCAGCCACGGTGGACGCTACCAGCGTGTCCTCGTACAAGACATGCTTAACCAGTGAGCCCGACTCAAACGCCTTGCTGGGCAACACCCACAGGTGCAAGTTGGCCAGACACTGCCCGGGCAGCTGCGCAAACCAGCGCTGGGGCACGGCTAGCAGAGCGGCCTCGGGCTCCTGTTCGCCAAAGTGATCCGCGCTGATTTTGCGCATGAAGGTCCACGTCACAAACTCGGTGTGCATCTCCCAGCGCACGCGGTACGGGCCCAGGTCGAGCCGAACATGGGTGGATGCAGCGTCGGGTGGCGGCAAATGGTGGTCACGTGCCAGTTCGGCCATATGGGCCCAGCTGGCTGCGCGTTGATCGGCGTCGCACACCATCACCACATGCGAAAGACTCAGGGGCACGTCCATGGCCTCTGGCGGTCTGGCGTGAATCTCGTTGTGCAGCGCCACGCGCTGCGGGTGCTGGGTCAGCACATCAGTCATCAACAAAAGCCTCTTCGCGTTTGGATTTGACCGACGGCATCAACACAATGACCAAGAGCAAGACTGCAGCGGCCAGCAGGCTTGCCGACAAGGGCCGCGTTACAAACACGCTCCAGTCCCCGCGCGACAGCAACAGCGCCCGGCGCAAGTACTCCTCCATCATCGGGCCCAGAATGAAGCCCAACAACAGCGGCGCGGGCTCGGTACCCAACTTGATGAAGATGTAGCCAATCACGCCGAAGATGGCCACCATCCAGATGTCAAAGGTGTTGTTGTTGGTGGAGTAAACACCGATGGCGCAAAACAGCACAATGGAGGGGAACAGCCAGCGGTAGGGCACGCTCAGCAACTTGATCCAGATACCGATCAGCGGAAGATTCAGAATGACCAGCATCAGATTGCCGATCCACATCGATGCAATCAACCCCCAGAACAACTCGGGGTTGCTGGTCATGACCTGGGGGCCGGGCTGGATGTTGTGAATGGTCATGGCACCCACCATCAGAGCCATCACCGCGTTGGGTGGGATCCCCAGGGTCAGTAGTGGAATAAACGATGTTTGGGAACCGGCATTGTTGGCCGATTCCGGCGCCGCCACGCCACGGATATTGCCCTTACCAAAAGGCACTTCACCCGGCTCCAGTTTGGTCTTCTTTTCCAGCGTGTAGGCCGCAAACGCCGCCATCACCGCGCCACCGCCAGGCAAGATTCCCAACAGGGAGCCTAAAGCCGTGCCGCGCAACACGGCAGGCACCATGCGGCGGAAGTCCTCTTTGGTCGGCATTAGACCGGTCACATTGGCGGTGAACACCTCGCGCTCACTCTCGTGCTTGCCCAGGTTGCTGATGATCTCTCCATAGCCAAAAACACCCATGGCAATCACGATGAAGCCAATGCCGTCGGTCAACTCGGGAATATCCATGCTGAAGCGGGCCACACCCGAATTCACGTCCGTGCCCACCATGCCCAGCAGCAGGCCCAGCACAATCATCGCAATTGCCTTGAGCAGTGAACCCGAGGCAAGCACCACGGCGCCGATCAGGCCCAGAATCATCAGTGAAAAATACTCTGCCGGACCAAACTTGAACGCAAGCTCCGTCAACGGTGCCGCAAAGGCCGCAAGAATCAGGGTGCCCACACACCCGGCAAAGAAGGAACCCAGTCCCGCAGCGGCCAAAGCCGGCCCGGCCCGGCCATTGCGCGCCATCTGGTAGCCGTCAATGGTGGTCACGACCGACGACGACTCGCCCGGTAAATTGACGAGAATGGCCGTCGTGGAGCCTCCATATTGGGCCCCGTAATAGATACCCGCCAGCATGATCAAAGCGGCAACAGGTGGCAGTGCATAGGTGGCGGGCAGCAGCATGGCAATGGTTGCCAATGGGCCAATGCCGGGCAGCACACCAATGACAGTTCCCAGAAAGCAGCCAATGAAGGCGTACATCAGGTTTTGCGCAGTGAATGCAACTCCAAAGCCCAGCGCCAGATTGTTGAATAAATCCATGGTGATTCCTAATCAAACGCCAGCAAACACGGGCCACACGGGAAACTGCAAATTGAGCAGCTTGATGAATGCCAAGTAGCTCATGACGGCCAGAATGGTGGCCAACACGATGGATTCCTTCAGATTGAACTTGTCCCCGGCCAAACCGGCAATGAAGGTCAGCGCGTAGATCCCGACGATCAGTCCCATAGGCGGCAAGTGGATGATGGGCAGGCCCCCAATCATGGCGCCAAACACGAGGTTGGCCAGAATAATGAAGACCAGCGGCTTCCATGCAAAGGAGCCGATCTTGTGGCCATCCACGGTCTCGACTACCAGCGCCTTGAACGTGATCATGCCACCCAACACGGTCAGCAACACGCCCAGCGCAAGTGGAAAGTACCCCGGTCCCATACGGGCACCCGTGCCAATGGTGTAGCCACTGGCACCCCAGGCAAACGCGACGCCCACGGTCATAAACATGAGGCCGGAAAAGAAATCTCTTTGACTTTTGATATTCACAAAATTGTCTCCTGAAGCCAAGCACCGTACCATGCTTTTGAGCGACCCAGTGTGCCACAAAGCGGCAGCGCAGGACTGCAAGGGCGCATTGCTCAACGCCTGCTGTTGCGCTGCTCTTCCCGCTCTCGTTCGAGTTCCTTGAACCGTATGCACTCGGGCGTATGCCGGTAGCGATCGGTCGTGCACTGGTCGGCAATGCACTTGATCTTGAAAATGAAAACCTCATTGGCGCACACCTGGCCGGGCCTGGATGGGCCGGCGCCAATGCCATGGTTCACGGCTGCGGGTGGCGACTCACGCGGGGACGGTGCGGCAGGGGACGCTGCTGGCGGTGTGGTGGTGGTGGCCACAGGCGCATTAGCCTTGGATCTGGTAACCGCTCGGGACGAAGCACCCGCCGCTGCCGGGACCGCGGGTCTGGAAGCGGGCACTGCGGCTGGTTCGGACGCAGGTGCGAGCAATGCGGGTGCCACAGGTTGCATGATCGCGGGAGGCGGCGCAGCCACCGATGGCGTGGGTGCAACTTCGACAATCTCCGGGGATCCCAGACTGAAGGACACAGCCACCAACCCGACCAGCACAGCACTCGCGCCCACCAGCTTCCACTTTTGGGGGCTCTTTGCAGTACCGGTCGTTGTTGGCACGGGCTCGGTAACTGGCGCCACCGAATCCACGCCCATGAAGCCGGGCACCGTCTGGTCCGGTGTTTGCATGGGCCTGGTGGGAGCGTAATGGCCAACCGTGGACTCAAAGCCCGAGTCGTCGCCCGTGACCCGGAATTGGGGCTCGGTCTTGGCCTGCTCCAGTGATGCACCGGCGCCCAAATCGTAGACCCGGTTTTGCGCGCGACGCGCATAGATGCCCGACGGGAAGTGCTTCAAAAAACCCAGGAATTCTTTAGGATCGGTGGAATCCTTGGTCGCATGCCAGGCGGCCAGTTCGGCTTCATGGTTGACGGTTGACACCAGTGCCACGTCCACGGTCGGCCCGAATATGCCGGTGCTGGAACCATCGCGCAATACGGCCGGCATTGCCGCCGGTCGATTCGCAAGAAACTGCCCCAGCTCAGCTCCCACATCCGCGCCTTGGGTGCCCGTATCGGCGCTCATCTGCTGCGCCAGCGCCCGCAGGGCCAACCCGAATTCCCGCGCGGTCGCATAGCGCTCATTGGGGTCCTTGGCCATCGCCCGCGCGAGGATTTCATCCATCGCAACAGGTACCTCCGGGTTGAGGCTACTCGGTGGCGCCGCCGCATGGCCCACGATCTGGTGAATGACGATGAACTGGTTCTCGCCGGTGAAAGGCAAGCGCCCGGTCAGCAACTCATAAAGCACCACTGCTGCGGAAAACAGGTCAGAACGGGAGTCCCCGCGCAGCCCCTTGGCCTGCTCAGGGGACATGTATTTGGGGGTACCCACCGCGCCGCCAACTTGGGTGAGGTTGGTTTCATCCGGCTCCTGGATCCGCGCCACGCCAAAGTCGGTGAGCTTGATCCGACCAGTGACCTCCATCAGCATATTGGCGGGCTTGATGTCCCGGTGGACCACGTTCTGGCGGTGCGCATGGTCCAACGCCATCAGCAACTCGTGCACCATGACGATGGATGAGCGCACCGAAAACCGGGCACCAGCCTCCAGGTGCTGCTTGAGATCTTCACCCTGAATGAACTCCATTACCAGGTAGGCAATGTCGCCATCCTGGCCTGAGTCAAACACGCTGACAATATTGGGGTGGTGCAAGCGGGCGGCAGAGCGGGCTTCGGTGCGAAACCGCCCTTCGTACTCGGCAGCCGCCTCGGGCGAGAGGCTCTGTACCCGTATGGTCTTGATGGCGACAGCGCGGTCCAGATTGGGGTCTCGCCCTTCATAGACAACCCCCATCGCGCCCTTGCCCAGGACGCGAATGATGTTGTATCTGCCCAGCTTTTCAATGTCGTCCATGTACCGCCTGGAACCCTTTGGAATCGATGGAAATCACCACCGTGAGGGCATGCTAGCAGACCTGCATCCATGAGGTCTCAATATTGACGATGCAGGGGCGCACCCATTTTTTGAGGTGTCCACGACGGGTATCACCATCGGCCGCTCCACCGATGCATCCCTTCCCGCGCTGACCACTCGCTTGTCCCGAATCCACGCCATGATCAAGAGGCGGGGCACGCAGATTGTGCTGGACGCGGACAAGGCGCCACTGGTGGCGCTCGAAGTGACTTAGCTGCCTCTAAATGCTACACAAATCATAGCGCACTTTTCTTGTTACACGAGGGCTACGGGCCTATTATCCTTGTAACGCTCAGGCGGACCGGGCTTGGCTCGCGCACGGCGGACGGCGGGGCTTTCGTTCTCCGACTCGCTTCGCGGGCGAACGTAAGGGGTTGGTCAACTTCTTTGCGTCAATGCCGGGGTTGGATCGCCTGCTCTGTCGCAACCGCAAGTGCGGCCTGCGCCCGCAAGCCCCACCATCCGCCTGGTGGGGTGGTAGTGGGACGGGGTGAAAGCAACTTACGGTTTAGACGCATAGCAGGTATCGATGATTCCATACAGCGGTCATTCAAATCACTGGATTTACGACTTCAACGTTCGAGCTAACCGGCCTGGGGAGGCAAGCGCCGTAAGCCTAGACTGAGATGATGCTACACGCGGCTCAGATTGAGCGAGGCGTTAGACGTCACTGTTGAAAGCGTCTCTGCAGTTGAGTAAGGGTGAACGCATTACCTTGCTTGAAGAACTCCTTCATCTTCTGAGACTCTTCGTCGGTTCCAAAACCCATCCCAACTATGCGAAGCGCGGTCTTCCGGTCCGCTGTCGGTTGGAAGTAGAGGACGGTCCACATGTCCCCAATCTTGGACTTGAAGGGGAACTTCTCGGGTGACTTCGATACCCTGATGGACAACATCTTCTCAGGTTCGTAAGCCAATATTCTGTTTTCGATAGTTCCAGGATCGCCCAGACTCCCCTTCGGGTCGTAGTTTGACCTCATGAGCCCGTCGATTCTGAGATCAATGTCTGCGTGCGGTGCCAACCAAGCCTTGAGACCACTTGATGTGGCCCAAGCATTCCAGACGGTAGCAATTGGGGCGGCGATGACTCCTTCAGCGATGATCGACTCAGTCGCGCGGACCGGCATGGTGGAGGTCAGGAGCAGGAGAGTGAGCCAAACGAACTGCTTCATTGATGTCTCCGATGATAAGTAGTGGCAGCGACGCCAGTGGTTTAGTTCAAGGTAATGTAGATCGCAAAACCTGAGTATTATTCATGTCATGAAATCCTCTTGACAACGACCTATAGCTTGGGTTTCTGTGGATTTCGTCGAATTTTATGCAGCATTGAAACTTTCGATAAAGCACGCAGACCCATTTTCCCCGCTCCTTGGCGCCAAACCGGTTCCCCCCAAATTGAACCACGCACTTGAACGACCGCTTCCGCCCCATTGCTGCCGTCTGTCCTCACCGCGCAAACCACCTCCGCAAGCAGAGTGTGGGGCAGGGGTTCCCGCCGATTTGCTGGCCAGCAGGACAGATGAGGCGGGGGCCACTGCCCCGCACTCTGCGTGCGGTAGCGATGACAGCCAGCGGACCGAATCAAGTCAGAGGCGGTGTCGAGATCAGCACTTCTTCGATAACCGTCATGCCCTCTGCAACCCGCAGGGCACCCGCCAGGCGCAACGGGCGCATGCCGTCTACGATGGCCTGCTTGCGCAGCACATCTATACCGGGGTCCGCGGCGACCTTAGCCTTGAAGGCGTCGGACACCACCAGCAACTCGTACAAGCCCATGCGGCCCAGGAAGCCCGTCATGCGGCAATCCACACAGCCCACCGGTTTATAAGGTTTGTAGCCCCCATTGATCTGCCAGGGCTTGATCAGTTCGGCCAGCACTTCGCGTCCGGTTTCCTCGTCCCGCACGCGGCAGTGCTTGCACAGCGTGCGCACCAGTCGCTGGGCCAGCACACCCAGCACCGTGGCGTTGATTAAATACTGCGGAATGCCCAATTCCATCAGGCGCGTGACCGCCGACGGCGCGTCATTGGTGTGCAGCGTGGAAAACACCAGGTGACCGGTCAGGGCCGCCTGCACCGCCATCTCGGCGGTCTCCTGGTCTCGGATTTCGCCGACCATGATGATGTCGGGGTCCTGTCGCATCAGCGCCCGCAGCCCCTGCGGAAAACCGAAATCGAGTTGCGGTTGAACCTGGGTCTGGTTGAAGGCCGGTTCTATCATTTCGATAGGGTCTTCCACGGTGCTGACGTTGACCTCTTCGGTGGCCACGCGCTTGAGCGTGGCGTACAGCGTGGTGGTCTTGCCCGAGCCAGTAGGCCCGGTCACCAGAATGATGCCGTAGGGCCGCTTGACCAATGCTTCCCAGCGCTGCGCGTCATGGTTGGTAAAGCCCAGCGCGTCCAGGTCCTTGACGGTGTTGTCGGGGTCAAAAATCCGCATCACCATTTTTTCGCCAAAGGCCGTGGGCAGGGTGGATATCCGCATTTCTACCTCATCACCAGACGGGTTGCGCGTCTTGATGCGGCCATCGAGCGGACGGCGCTTTTCGATCACATCCATGCGCCCGAGCAGCTTGATGCGCGCCGTCATGGCATTGAGCACGCCCATGGGCATTTGGTAGACCTGGTGCAGGATGCCGTCAATGCGGAATCGGATGACGCCCTGCTCGCGCCGTGGTTCCAGATGGATGTCACTGGCCCGCTGGTCGAAGGCATATTGCCAGAGCCAGTCCACCACCTGCACCACGCTCTGGTCATTGGCATCGAGTTGCTTGTTGGACTTGCCCAGCTCCACCAGTTGCTCAAAGCTTCCCCCGTTGTTGACACCGGACTTGTTGGCGGCCTTGACGGATTTGGCCAGCGCATAGAACTCGGCCGTGTAGCGGTGAATCTCCTGCGGGCTGGCCAGCACGCGGCGCACACTGCGCCGCGACTGGCGCTCGACCTCGGCCACCCAGTCGATGACAAACGGCTCGGAGGTTGCCACCGTGATCTCGCTGGCATTCACCACCACCGTCAGAATGCGGTGGCGCTCGGCATACACCGCGCCCATGGCGTCTGCCACCTTGGCAACGTCCACCTTCAGCGGGTCAATGCGCAGGTAGTCCATGCCTACGCGGTTGGCCAGCCACTGCGTCAGCAGTTCGATATCCAGCGGCTTGTTGTCGGCGGCGCGGCGCATGGACACACTGGCCAGGCGCACCAGCGGGTGCTGCACGCTCTCGGCCTGCGCGCAACGCGCGATGGTCCGCTTGGCCTCCTCGTCCGAGATGACGCCGTCGGCGTGCAACCACTCCACCAGGCGGCGCCAGTCGATGGGGCCAGTATGGGTGGTCTTGGCCGTCGTGGGGGCTTGTGTTTTGGTAGTCATGGCTGCACCGGTTTAAAGACGCGTACCCACTTGTCGGCCGGAAGGCCCCAGTGGCGTTGAATCGTATCGGCCCGCTCCATCAGCACGGAGCGGGTGGGTCGCACGGGTGTGCGCTGGGCCAGGACCACCGTGTTGCCTTCGCGGGTTGCCTTGAACGCCCACAGCGCATCCTTGCCAAAGGCGGTGGCCATATTGTCCACACTGCGCTGGAAGCTTGACGAGCGGCCAAACAGGTTCACCGTCATACAGCCATCTTCGGTCAGTGCCTTGCGGCAGTCGGCATAGAAGTCGGCACTGTCGAGCACGGGGCCTGCGGCTTCCTGATCGTACAAGTCCACCTGGAGGGCGTCAACGGCACCGGCCCAGTGCGGCTGCTTGATCTCCTGCTCGGCATCGGCCAGCACCACCTGCAGACGGTTGTTGTCCTGCGGCAGCTTGAACCAGCCCCGGCAGGCCGCCACCACCTGGGGATTGAGCTCGATCGCCGTGGTCTTCATGCGCAACACTTTGTGGCAAAACTTGGTCAGCGACGCCGCGCCCAGCCCCAGTTGTAAGGCCTGGCGCTTGGTGACGCTGTCGGGGTCAACGAACAGCAGCCAGGCCATCATGCGCTGGATGTATTCGTGCACCAGCACCGTGGGCGCGTCCACCAGCATGGAGCCCTGGATCCAGATGCTGTCCAGGTGCAGATGGCGGATGGGGCCTTCGTCGGAGAAATTGACTTCGGGGAGCATGAACGATTCTTTTCTGGGCATGGGCGTATTACATCACTTGGCGACTGCGCACGGCGGGCGACGTGGCAGGCGTTCTCCGGCTCGCTTCGCGGGCGGCATTGTTTGGATTGCCAGGGTTCTTGCGTTAACACGGTGGTGGGTTCGACTGCTCTGTGGCAACCGCAAGTGCGGCCTGCGCCCGCCCACCACGCCACCCGCCTTTAGGGCGAGGTGTTGGGGAACTATCAAAAGCAAAATCAGTCGCTAGCCCTCGTGAAATATCACTGAATAGCTATGTATTTTGTAGCAAACTACGCCACGCCAGGTCGGTGGGCCGGGTGTCCCTTCGTCGGCCCCATTCGCGGAAGCTACAGAACAGGCTGACCCGCCACCGCCTTGACGCAGAAGCACCAGCGAACCAAAACCACCGCCCGCGAGCGTGGGCCAGAGAGGGGATACCCGGCCCACCGGCCTCGCTTACCCGCCACGCAAGAAATGCCTGAAACGACTGAAATCGCTACGGCTCCAGAAGCAGCAACCCCGCCAGCTTGGGTAAAGCTTGGCAGGCATTGGCGGTAGTGGCCTCGGCCAGGGCTTCAACCGACATGCCCCGCAACTGCGCCACCACGGTAGCAATGCGCGGCAGTTCACCCGGTTCATTGCGGCCCTGCCCTGCTCCGGCCTGACGGTCGCCGGCCGTGGTGTACAGCCAGTGGGGTGGAATATCGGGTGCATCCGTCTCCAAGACGATGGACTCCAGCGGCAGCGTCTGGGCCAAATGGCGCAGTTGCAGGGCACGCTCATAGGTCACGGAACCGCCAAAGCCCAGCTTGAAACCCAGCTTGATGAACTCGCGAGCCTGGACCTCGCTGCCGTTGAAGGCGTGCGCAATGCCCGACCACGCCGGGCCACCCCGACCCAATTCCCGCAGGTGCTTGAGCAACCGATCCGCTGAACGGCGCACATGCAAGACCACCGGCAACTCAAACTGGCGCGCCAATTTGAGTTGCCGGTGGTAGAAGTGCTCCTGCAGCTCCCGCAGCGGGCTCGTCGTCAGCTCCGACACAAAGAAGTCCAGGCCAATCTCACCGACCGCCACCAGGTGGGGGTCATCGGCGCAGGATTGCAGCTTGGCCTGTAACGACAGCAGGTCGTCAGTTTTTGCGTGCTTGACATACAAGGGGTGAATACCCAGGCAATAGCCGTCGCCTTGCGCATAGGCCAGCGCCTGTACGGCATCAAAATTACCCTGTTCAACCGCTGGAATGACGCAGTGGCTAACGCCCAGGTCCCGTGCGCGCTGGCGCACTTCCGAGCGGTCCGGCGCGAACTCTGGTGCGTCCAGATGGCAGTGGGTGTCGATCCAGCGCATGAACGCCCTGTGCTTCGGCCTGGGCTCAGGCTCCCGCCACGGCCAAACGGCCCGACACCAGCTTCAACTGCCGGCTGCAGCGCGCCGCCAGGGACGTATCGTGCGTGACCAGCACAAAGGCCGTGCCATGCACGCGGGCCAGCTCCAGCATCAGGTCGAACACGCCGTCGGCGGTTCCGCGGTCCAGGTTGCCGGTGGGCTCGTCGGCCAGCACGCAATCAGGCCGCGTCACCAGGGCACGGGCGATGGCGACGCGCTGGCGCTCGCCTCCCGACAGCTCGGCCGGGCGATGGTGCACGCGGTCCTGCAGGCCCACATTTGCTAGCATTTTCATAGCTGCATCCCTACATTCCGCGAGGGCCAGACGCCGAATTGTCAATGGCATGGCGACGTTGTCCAAGGCGCTGAACTCGGGCAACAGGTGGTGAAACTGGTAGACAAAACCCAGGTGCCGGTTACGCAGGCGCCCTTGCTCGGCCGCGCTCAGGCGGGCCAGGTCTTGCCCATGCAACTCCACCGAGCCGCTGGTGGGTGCATCCAGCCCGCCCAACAAATGCAGCAGCGTGCTCTTGCCGGACCCCGATGCGCCCACAATGGCCAGAGTCTCGCCCCGGTGCACTTGCAGGTCCACGCCGTGCAACACGGTCACGTCCAGCCGCCCTTCCGAAAAGCGCTTGGTGAGCCCCTGGGCGCGCAGCACCACATCACCCAACACTCCATCGCCCATCGGGGCCGGGGCCGCGCGCCCCAGTTCCGCCACCAGACGGTACTGCGCAGCACCAACAGCGGCGGGAATATTCACTTCACTCATAGCGCAGGGCCTCCGCCGGGTTAACGCGGCTGGCGCGCCAGCTCGGGTACAGGGTTGCCGCAAATGCCAGCACCAGCGCAATCACGGCGACGGGCATGATGTCCGCCTGCTGCGGATCGCTGGGCATGCGGCTGATCAGGTAAATGTCCTTGGGCAAGAAGCTGGCGCCCAGGGCATGCTCCAAGGCGGGAACGATGACGTCGATATTGAACGCAACACCCAGACCCAGCAGCAGCCCGGCGAGCGTGCCGATCACCCCCACCATCGCACCTTGCACGACGAAGATGCCCATGATGCTGCCCGGGCTGGCACCCAGCGTGCGCAGGATCGCGATATCGGCGCGCTTGTCGGTCACCGTCATCACCAGCGTACTGACCAGGTTGAAGGCCGCCACCGCCACGATGAGTGTGAGGATGATGAACATCATGCGTTTTTCGACCTGCACGGCCGCAAACCAGGTGCGGTTCTGGCGCGTCCAGTCCCGAATGGACAGATCGCCTGTCAGCGTGCGGCTCAAGACGTCGGCGACCGCGCGCGCGTCGTGCAGGTCGCGCAGCTTCAGGCGCACGCCAGAGGGGCCCTCCAGCCGGAAGATTTTGGCGGTATCGTCCACGTGCGCAAAAGCCATCGCCGAGTCGTACTCAAAGTGGCCGGAATCAAAGGTGCCAACCACCGTCATCTGCTTCAGGCGCGGTACCACGCCCGCTGGAGTCACCTGTCCACTCGGTGCTACCAGGGTCACGCGGTCGCCGGTTCGCACCGCCAGCGAGCGAGCCAACTCAGACCCGAGCACCACACCAAAGCCACCGGGCACCAATTGCGCCAGCACCGCAGACTGCGCACCGCCCACCAGGTCGGTCACAGCATGCTCCTGGGCCGGGTCTACTCCGCGGACCATTACACCTTTCATGTCCTCACCCCTCGCCAACAGGGCCTGGGCTGCTATAAAAGGTGCAGCACCTATGACTTCTGGGTTGGCCCGCGCCTGGCGCAGGGTGAGGTCGACATCGGGCAACGCTTGTCCGCCATTGGCATACACCTCGATATGGGACACCACACCCAGCATGCGGTCACGCACCTCTTTTTGAAACCCGTTCATCACACTCAGTACGATAATGAGCGCGGCCACACCAAGTGCAATACCCAGCATGGATACACCCGAAATGAACGAGATAAAACCGTTTCTGCGAGTCGTGCGTCCAGCCCGGGTATAGCGCCAACCGATGATCAGCTCGTAAGGAAATTGCATCATCCCCGGATTGTGGCATCCATGCAGGACAATCGAACCATGCACTTGCTTATTTCCCACGCCGCACCCACGGGCCTTCAGTGCCAGGCGGCCATTGCAGCGCTGACCCTACCCAACCTCAATGAGCTGCTGGGTTTGCTGAGCCCTATGCCGCCCTTGCTGGGCTCGCCCGACACACTGACTCCGTTGGCTGAGCGTTTGCGCGCCAACAACCTGGGATTGCTGGGGCCTGACGGCCTGATTCCTTGGGCCGCCACTGACGCGCAGCACCTGGGGCTGACCAAGGCCCATGGTGACGCCGGCTGGGCCTGGATTACCCCCTGCCATCTGAACGTCCAGTCCAACCAGGTCCAGATGGATGACCCGAAGGACCTCAAAATCAGCACGCAGGACTGTGAATCCCTGCGCGCAGCCATGAAGCGGTATTTCGAACAGGATGGCATCACCTTGCACCCGCTGACCAATGGCACCTGGCTGGCCTTTGGCGACATGTTCAAGGACTTGCCCACCGCATCACTGGAACGCGTGGCGGGCGCCAGCATCGATGCCTGGATGCCACGGCAAGAGAATGCAAGGCTGTTGCGCCGCCTGCAAAACGAGATGCAGATGCTGCTCTACACGCACGCGGCCAACGATGCCCGCAGTGCGCGGGGTCTGCCCACGGTGAACGCTTTCTGGGTCAGTGGTACGGGCACGCCGAGCACTTCTCCTTTGATCACCACCGAGCGGATGGACCATGTAGACACCCTGCGCCAGTCGGCAGTTCGCGACGACGCGCACGCCTGGGCCCAAGCCTGGCAGAGCCTGGACAGCACCGTGCTGGCCAACCTGTTGCAGCGCGCACGGGCCGGAAAAACAGTGCAACTCACGCTGTGCGGTGAGCGCATGGCCGTGACACTGGAACTGAAAGAACGCCCCTGGTGGGAGCGGATTCAACAGCGGTTTTCGACTTCTTCTCCGCAGCAGCTCCTGCAGACGCTATGAAACGCGCATGCCCGTTGCTGCACTCCAACCCCATTCAATCACTTTATCCAACGCAAAGCGAGATCGCCAATCATGAATAAAACCCTTGCAGTCTGTCTGTTCCTTGGCACGTCATTGATGGCCTCAAGCTGGGCAAGTGACGTTGCGACCGCAGCACCGCTCTCCGGCAATGCTCTGACGGGCACCGTTCTTGAAGTGAAAGACGTAGACAGTTATACCTATCTGCGCCTCAAGACAAAGAATGGCGAGACTTGGGCGGCTGTTGGAAAAGCACAAATCAAGAAGGGCTCCACGGTGTCCATTGAAAACACCATGGTGATGAGCAATTTCGAAAGCAAATCACTCAAAAAGACGTTCCCAACCATCGTCTTTGGTACGCTGCCGGTGAGTGCAAAAGAAACGGCCAGCGCGCACTCGGGCCTGGCCAAAGTGCAGGACAGCGCACCGATCAAAGTATCCAGGGCGACCGGAGCCAACGCCCGCACCGTTGCCGAGATCGTGGCCCAGGGCAAAACACTCAAAGACAAGCCAGTAGAGCTCCACGCGCAAGTCGTCAAATTCAGCCCGGCAATCATGGGCAAGAACTGGGTCCATCTGCGTGACGGCTCGGGTTCCGCGGCCGACGGCACCAACGATATCCTGATGACCACCGCCGGCAAAACGAAGGTGGGCGACGTGATCACCGTAACCGGCGTGGTGCGGCTGGACAAAGACTTTGGCGCAGGCTACGTTTACAAAGTGCTGATCGAAGACGGCAACATTCAGCCGTAAAGTGCTTCACGCTTCATTGACCCCATGAACATCATTCCCCGCGACATCCCGCCCCGCAGCGTCTGGGTGCTGGAACAGGCTGGCATCCACCCCTTGTTGGCACGCTTGTATGCGGCACGCGGAGTCACCGGCACCGAGGAACTGGATGACGCGCTTGCCAAACTGTTGCCGCCGTCGACCATGCTGGGGCTTCCCGCAGCCGCGGCGCTACTGGCCGATGCCATTGCCCAGAACAAGCGCCTGTGCATCGTGGCGGACTACGACTGCGATGGGGCCACCGCCTGCGCCGTGGCTTTGCGCGGACTCAAACTGCTGGGCGCACAACACGTGGCCTACATCGTGCCCGACCGCATTGTGGACGGCTATGGCCTGACTGCACCGATTGCGCAACGCGTCAAGGACAGTGGAGCCGATGTGCTGATTACCGTCGACAACGGCATCGCCAGCATGGACGGCGTCGCCCATGCACGCGCCTTGGGCCTGCAGGTGCTGGTCACAGACCACCACCTCCCCGCTGCCGAGCTACCCGATGCGGATGTGATCGTCAACCCCAATCAGCCTGGCTGCAGCTTTGCGAGCAAGTCGATTGCCGGTGTCGGCGTGATGTTCTATGTGCTGATGGCCCTGCGCAGCGAGATGCGCGCGCGCGGCGTATTTGACGCAGCCACGCAGCCGAAGCTCGACACCCTGCTGCCGCTGGTGGCGCTGGGCACGGTGGCCGATGTCGTCAGGCTCGACGCGAACAATCGCCGACTCGTGGCCCAAGGGTTAAAACGGGTGCGAGCCCTCGCCATGCCTGCTGGTATTGCTAGTCTTTTTGTAGCATCCGGCCGCTCAGCTGCGGTGGCCACCACCTTTGACTTTGGCTTTGCGTTAGGGCCGCGCATCAACGCGGCCGGGCGCCTCTCGGACATGACGCTGGGTATAGAGTGCCTGCTGACCGACGACCCGGCACGCGCCGACGAGTTGGCCAAAACGCTGGACGGCATCAACCGCGAACGCCGCGTGATCGAAGGTGACATGCGCGAACAAGCCATGCTGATTGCGGAGTCGCTGTTTGAGGAAGGTGATGAACCGCCACCCGCCATTTGTGTCTTTGACCCCGACTTCCACGAAGGCGTGGTCGGCATTGTGGCCAGCCGCATCAAGGACAAACTGCACCGCCCGGCCTTTGTGTTTGCCGCAAGCGCCGCGCCCGGCAAAGAGCACGAGCTCAAGGGTTCGGGCCGCTCCATCCCCGGCTTTCACTTGCGCGACGCGCTGGATTTGGTGGCCAAGCGGCACCCCGGTGTGCTGCTGCGCTTTGGTGGCCATGCCATGGCTGCGGGTTGCACCATCCATGAAGACGGCTTGGACACGTTTGAGCAGGGCCTGATTGATATTGCGCAGGAATGGCTGGACGCAGCCACGCTGACACGTCGCCTGGAAACCGACGGCCCGCTGGCCCCCGAGTACCGGCGCGTCGATCTGGTCGATACCCTGCACAAGGAGGTCTGGGGCCAGGGGTTTGCGGCCCCCACCTTCAGCGAAGAAGTCGAAGTGCTATCACAGCGCCTGGTTGGTGAGAAGCACCTGGCGCTCAAACTCAAACACCAGGGCCAACCGGTGGATGGCATCTGGTTCGGGCACACCGAGCCCCTTGCGGCCAAAGTGACACTGGCCTTTCGGCTGGACGCCGACGAGTGGAATGGTGTGCGGCGGGTCCGATTTTTAGTCGAAGGAGTGCAATCATGAATCAACACTTGACCATCATTACCGGCGCTTCGCGTGGCCTGGGTCTGGCCATCGCCATGCAACGGCTGACCCCGGGTGCGACTGTGCTGTGCATCTCACGCCGGGTCAACGACGAACTGGCACACCACGCACAAGTCACCGGGGCCAACCTGGAGCAATGGGCCATGGATCTGGCCGACGGTGCTGCCGCTGCGAGTGCCTTGTCCACATGGTTGCAAACGAAGGTGCATTCGCCGTGGCTCAGTGCCACACTGATCAACAACGCCGGTGTCATCCCCGCGCTGGGGCCGCTGCGCGACGGCCAGTCAGCCGACCTGGCCAACGCCCTGCGGGTCGGTCTGGAGGCGCCTATGCTGCTCTGCACGGCCTTTCTTGGCGCCACGCGCAACTGGAAAATACCACGCAAGGTGCTTAATATTTCATCCGGTCTGGGGCGCCGAGCCATGGCCTCATCCGCATCGTATTGCGCGGCCAAGGCCGGTATGGACCACTTCACACGTAGCCTGGCACTGGATGAGGCAGGTACCAGGAACGGAGCACTGGTCTGCTCACTGGCACCTGGCGTCATCGACACCGACATGCAGGTGCAATTGCGCGGTGCCGATGAGTCCCTGTTTCCGGATTTGGCAACGTTCAAGGGCTTGCACAGCCAGGGGCAACTCAGCAGCGCGTCCGACACCGCAGCCAAGGTGCTGGCCTATCTGGCGCGGCCCGACTTTGGTACGCAGCCGGTCGCCGATATCCGCGACTGAGGCTGCCCAAACAACTCAACGGGTGATAACGACCTTCTGGTACAGACCACCAAAATAGGTCTGCTTGTCAACCTTGGAGATTTTCACATCCGTTGGCAACCAGTCCACAATTTCTCCATTCCACATGTCCATGGCAAACGGCTCCAGGGTCGTCAGCACCGGCACCATCAGGTAGCGAAACGGGCTGGCGGCCACCGGCTTGTGGTAGTCCACGAAGACCAGCTTGCCACCGGGCTTGGTGACCCGAAGCGCCTCGGCAATGGTCTTGCGGCGCACGTCAGCGGGCTGCTCGTGCAACAGGAAAAACACCACCACTGAATCATGGCTCCCATCTTCAAAATGAAGGTCGGACGAGTCTTGCAGCAGTGCGTTGACGCGCTGGGGTTTGCTCAGCTTGGACTGCAGGTTCTTGATCTGGATGGGCGCCACATCAATGACGTCCACACTGCCTTGCGGACCGAGGCGGCGCACCAGATGCTCGGTAAAGTCCCCATAGACACAGGCCACCTGCAGCACACGGCCGTTGATCTCCTCGCCCATTTCCTGCAAGGCGGCATCGCGCAACTTGGCAAAGTTGCCCCACAGAATCAAATTGACCAGCCACTGCCGCTCAAAAATATGCACAGCACGGGGATGCAAATACGCCCACCAGTAGGTATTGTGCAGGTAGTCCGGAATGACAGCAGGTGTCAGCGAACGCCCAACACCCAGAGATTGCAGCGACTCTGTTTGCGCAAGGGCCGCGTTTTGTTTTGGACTCACTAATTCACCTTAAAAATTGCCTAGGAGCATGCTCATTCTGGCAAAAAAATGGGAACGATGGCTAACGGCGTCAGATGCGCAATAAATACAGTGCCGACAATCCGGTTCCTGCCGCAGCCACCAAGTAAACCACGACCGCCACGATGGAGTCCTGGCGCAGCCCGAAGTCATGCAGCGTTACCCGCAATCGATGTGCAGCATGCCACAAAAACAAGGTAATCACGCCCAGTATGATGATTTTGCCCAACCAGTTGGCGGCAAACGCATGCAGGTTGGCGTAGCTGAACCCTGACGGCGCATGCCCCGTGGCCACCATCAGGAACAACAATGCCAGAACGGGCGCCAGGAATGCAGCCAAGGTGCCACCCGCCGCAAACAGACTCCAGAAAATCGGTTTATTTGACTTGGCCATGGCTAGATCACTCCTGCAAAAAACAGTACCACCAGCGAGGCAATGATCCACACGGCATAGTGCGCACCAATGATGTACTTGCCTGCCAGAAACTCTTCACCGATCTGGACCGGCAAGGCTTTGGGCGTGACGTTGAACCAGCTAGTGGCGTTGTGCAGGGCAAAGATCAACACCAGCAACATTCCAACCACGCTCAGCGGCCCCTGTATTGCGGCGATGAACGACGCATAGGCCTCTGGGCCCTTGGACAGGCGCTCCAGCGTGCATAGCATCAGCAACGCGAACGCGCCAATGAAGACGCAGGTCACTTCGCGTGACATATAGCGCATGTAGCGCGGGTGCTTCAGCCACCAGCCGGTTTTGGAAACCGGGCGAACAAAGGGTTTGCGGCTCATGATTTTCCTCCTGGCAAAAGGTGTTCCTTGAACCAGTCAAGGGTGCTGGCAACCTTGACCTGCTGCAGCGCACCGGCCGGGTCCACGGCCTTGGGGCAAACCTCGGAGCAAGCGCCGACAAACGAGCATTCCCATACGCCCTCATTGGTGGCAATGACTTCCTGGCGCTCGTCCCGCCCACCGTCGCGCGAGTCCTGGTTGTAACGATGCGCCAAGGTAATGGCAGCAGGGCCGATGAACTTGGGCTGCAGCGCGTACTCAGGGCAAGCCGCATAGCACAGCATGCAGTTGATGCACATGGAGAACTGGCGGTACTTCATCAGTTGCGCCGGCGTCTGTTTGTACTCGCCCTGCTCAATCGTCTTCTTCTCTTTGGGGATCAGGTAGGGTTTGACGCGCTTGAGCTTGTCGATGAAGTCGTCTGCCACCGTGACCAGATCACGCTCGATCGGAAAGTTGGCCAGCGGCTCGACCCGAATCACCATCCCCACATAGTCGCGCAGGAACGCATGGCAGGACAGCTTGGGCTCACCATTGACCATCATGCCGCAGCTGCCGCACACGGCCATGTGGCAGGACCAGCGGTAGGCCAGCGTAGGGTCAATGCTTTCCTTGACGGCGTTGAGCGCGTCCAGCACCACCCATTCTTCAGCGCACATCACTTCGTATTTCTGGAAGTGTGGCTCAGTGTCTTTTTCAGGATCGTAGCGCAGCACTTCCAGCTGTACCAGACGCTGTTTGAGCTGTGTCATTTGTGGTCTCCTGAATAGTCGCGCACGCCCGGAGGCGACTTGGTGATCACCACATCGAGGTAATCGATTCGCGCCGTGTCCTGGCCCTGGTAGTAGGCCATGCTGTGGCGCAAGAAGTTCTGGTCATCACGTTCTACAAAGTCGAGCCTCTGGTGAGCACCGCGAGACTCCTTGCGCGCCAGGGCGCCTACGGTCAGCGCTGACGCGCAATCCAGCATGGACCCCAATTCCAACACCTGGAACAGGTCGGTGTTGAACACGTTGCTCTTGTCGTGCAACACCACCTTGTTGTAGCGCTGTCGCAGCTCGACAATCTTGGCAACCGCTTCCTGCAGCCCTTCATCGGTGCGGTACAGGCCACAGTTTTTCTCCATGGTGTCCATCATTTCTTTGCGCAGTCCCGACATCGACTCGTTACCATCCGTGCGCAGGAACAGCTCACGGATACGGGCTTGCGATGCATCGGCCTGCGCCTTCAGAGCCACCTTGTTGGCAGGTCCCACGGTCTTGATGTGCGCGATGGCTGAGAGCGCCGCTGCCTTGCCAAACACCAGCAACTCGGTCAGCGAATTCGAACCCAAGCGGTTGGCACCATTCAAGCTGACGCAAGCGCATTCACCCGCCGCAAACAGACCTGGCAGTTCGGTGGCCGCCTTGGTGTTGGTGGAGATACCACCCATCATGTAGTGAACCACCGGGCGGATTGGCACCGGGTCCTTGACGATGTCCACGCCCAGGTAGGCAATGGCCAGTTCACGCACCAGCGGCAGGCGCTCGTCGATGTACTTCTCACCCAGGTGACGCATATCCAGCAGCACGCATTCGCCCCATGGCGTGGTGACAGTATTGCCCTTTTGTACTTCGTGCCAGTAGGCCTGGCTCACGCGGTCACGGGGGCCAAGCTCCATGGTCTTGAGCTGCGGCTTGCCCAGTGGTGTCTCGGGGCCCATGCCATAGTCCTGCAGGTAACGGCGGCCATTCTTGTTGAGCATCACACCACCTTCACCGCGGCAGGCCTCGGTCAACAGGCTGCCAGTATTGGGCAGACCCGTAGGGTGGTACTGCACAAACTCCATGTCTTTCAGCGGCACACCGGCCCGGTAGGCCAAGGCCATGCCGTCACCGGTCTTGATGGCCCCATTGGTGGTGAACGGGAACATGCGCCCTGCCCCACCGCCACAGATGATCACCGACTTGGCATTGAACTGCTTGATCATGCCGCTCTTCATTTCCATGGCGGTCAAGCCCTGGCAGCGGCCCTCGTCTACCAGCAAGTCCAGTGCGAAATATTCGTCATAGCGGGTAATGGTGGGGAACTGCAGCGTGGTCTGGAACAGTGTGTGCAGAATGTGAAAGCCCGACTTGTCCGCTGCAAACCAGGTGCGCTGCTTCTTCATGCCGCCAAAAGGGCGAACCGCCACAGAGCCGTCTTCTTCGCGGTTCCAGGGGCAGCCCCAGTGCTCCAGTTGCAACAACTCCTTGGGTGCTTCGTTGACGAAGTACTCGACGCAGTCCTGGTCTGACAACCAGTCCCCGCCACCCACCGTGTCGTCAAAGTGCAGGGCCAGGCTGTCATCCTTCTTGATAACACCCGCCGCCCCGCCTTCGGCCGCGCAGGTGTGGCTGCGCATGGGGTAGACCTTGGAGATGAGTGCGATCTTCAGTGTGGGATCCGTCTGGGCCAATGCAATGGCCGCTCGCAAACCCGCTCCGCCTGCGCCAACAATGGCGACATCTGCTTCTACGATTTCCATGTCTTCCTTTCGATCACCGAGGTGATGTTCATTTCGAAAACCCGCTCCCCACAAGCCTTTACAGGCTGGTGAAGAAGCCAATACCAACCAGCGTCAACAGGGTCAAGCCGGTCGCTATCAGCGAGAAGCCCAACACTCTGGAGGCCGCCATCTTGCCGGGCGATGGTGCATCCACCAAGCGGCCCTCGAGTTCGCCGTTATCGACCAGGCGCTGGTACTCCAGCGGGTGCTCGTGCTTGAACTCTTCCAGAGAGAAGGTGCCGGTGAACATCACCACTTCCAGCGGGAACTTGTCAGGACGGAAGTGGTTGTTGAAGAAATGCACCGTGAACAGGAACACCACCGCCAGGAACGCCTCTTCCCCATGGAAGATAGCGGCCACGTTGAACACCCAGCCCGGCAGGAAGGCGCCGAACACACCTGGCAGCCACATCACCAGGCCGCTGACGCCGATGATCGTCACACCCCAAAACGGTGCCCAGTAGTCAAACTTCTCCCAGTAGGTCCAACGGTCAAACTGCGGACGGGGACCTTTGCCAAAGAACCACTTGAACATGCCCAGCATGTCTGCCGCATCCTTCAGGTTGGGGATCATGGAGTTAGGACCAAAGAACTTGAAGTTCTTCCAGTCGCGGATGATGCCGTAGCCCATGTAGAAGATGTGCCAGAAGAACACCGCCGCAAAGATTACCGCATTGACCCGGTGGATCATGCCGGCAATGTGCGGGCCACCCAAAGCAGACATGATGGCCGACGCCCACGGCGCATCCGGGTAGAACAGTGGCATGCCGGTCAGCGTCAGAATCATCAGACTCAGGGCAAACGTGATGTGTGCCAGACGCCAAATCGGGCTAAAACGCTGGATGTGCTTGCCAGCATGCTTGGCGACCAGGTCGTCAGCCTTGATGTGGGGCTTGTTGCGGTTTTGCTGACGCTCTTTCCACTCACGGTAGAACCACAGTAAGGTGTGCAGCCAGAAGAAGCCGAAGGTGCCCACCAGCAACTGCACCATGATCTGGAAGGCAATCCAGATCTCGGGGTAGCGTTTGAAGTCGCCAGGGTGGCCGTGCGGCTGGAAGGAAGCAAAGCCCGCCGGCGCCTTGGCAATGTCTTTCTTGCCATTGTGGCAAGTCTCACAGGTCTTCATGCGGTTGTCGACATGGACCTTGGAGTTGGGGTCATCCGCTTTCAGGATGTCATGGCTACCGTGGCAGTTGTAGCACTTGGCGGTATAGGCATAGCCCAAGGTGCTGATCTGCCCGTGGTAAGTGGCTTTGTACGACGCAAAGTTGGCTTCGTGGCAGGTGCCGCACTGGGCCGAAATGGCCACTTTGAAGGGGTCGCCCGAGGTGTTGCTCACCGCATGGGAATTGTGGCAATCGGTGCACACCGCTGACTTCGGGTTGTGCTTCTCAATCACCTCTTTGCCGTGAATGGATTCGGTGTAGGCCTCCAGCTGGTCGGTGTGGCAGTTCTCACCGCAATTGGCTGACACTCCCAGGCGCCACGCTGCACGTTCGGGTGAGTTGGCCGCCGGTACATTGAAGCTATGCGTGTCGTGGCAGTTGTCGCAAGACGCATTGGGCTTGGTCTTGTCGTCCGTATTGGGCCGTGCGTGGAATGACTTCTTGTACAGATCGATATTCTGCGCAACCACCCCCAAGCGTGGTTTTTCAGCGGACTTGCCGTCCTTCTGCGCCTTGTCCCAGAGGTCCTGATGGCAACCGGCACAGTCAACCTTCTTCAACGGCTGGGCGGTATTTTTCTGGTGCGCATTGGCCGTCGCCGCGTTGTCCGTGATATCGGTGTGGCATGCCACGCACTGGATCTTGGCGTGCACGCCCTTGGCAAATGGCTCGGGAGCCACACTCATCAGCGCACGGGGCTTGCCCTCTGCACCCGGCACTTCGAGCTTGCCCTTTTGACCATCATGGCAGGTCAGGCAGGTCGCGTTGTCGAGAACCACCGGAGTCGCGACGGCCACGGGCTCTGGCGCCACTTTGGTGGCGGCGAGTGCCGCCGGTGCCAGACAGGCTGCCAGTAGCCACGCCACCAACAAACGCAGGGAAGATGATTGAGTTCGCATGGACGGTTTTCCCAAAAAAAAACGCAACCTCATTGTTGCGCTTTAAACTGAACAGACTCGCATTCAAGCCAATATTATTGATATACATCAAGCAATTTCTGCTAACCCGCGGACAGGGCCCTCACCCTGTCCGCGTTAACCCTTGTCAGAACTTGTAGATGTAGGATGCACCAATGAAGGTGACTGTCTGCTCAGGGCTCATCTTCAATGTCGTGTTGTCACCATATACAAACGACACGCCATTGTTGGCCCAACTCCACTCGTCCAGGGTGGCGCGCTGGTACACCATGCTCACCCGGATGTCAGACTTCTTATCCAACGCATATTTGCCAAACAGGTTCAACGTGTTGCTGATGTAGCGCACATCGGGCAGGCCAATCGTGGCCTGCGCCACATTGTTGGCATTGGGTGCCACTTGCGTAATGTTGGGCAGGGTGCCTGTCGTGGTGGGCGAGGCCAGCAAGCCATACCGGGTAGTATCACGCAGCAAAGTCAACTGGGCGCCCACTTCGAGCCGGCTCGTGGCGTTTCCAATCACGCCGAGCCCCAAACTCTCGGTTGGAGAGGTCAAGTCCGCCATGTAGCCGGTGCTATGGTTGACCATGAGGTTCTGCGAGCCGGTGGATGCGTAGGCGTTGACCTTCCAGTCGTCGGACACCACATAGCTGGCATCCAGACTGGCCAGCCGGGTGCTGGACTCGCGCCATCCCTTGCCCAGGGCGACTGCGTTGAAGGGCATGGAATTCTTGTCCGAACCGTTCTCCAGAATAACCTGCACTTCCACCTTCTCGGTCGGCATCCAGTTGGCCGAGACTTTCAGCTTGGTGCGGTCCACGTCTGCCATGTTCATGGGGAACGCGTTACCCGCGTTCAGCGACAGAAACTGTCCGGCGGGGCCCGTCATGCCGTAGCCCAAACCCGCAGCCACAAAGGCAGCGCTGGTGCTCAGACTGGTCCAGTCATTGCCAACCCGCTTGCTGTTGGTGTAGCCCACCGAGCCGCTAAACGATTCGGCAAAACTGCTGCGCAACTCCAGCCGGTAGCCGGTTTCGGTATTCTTGGAACGCACGGCACCAATACCTGCCAACTCTTCTTCGGTGATAGAGATCGGCACGGGGCGGTCCACCATGTTGTAGTCCACCCCCACGGTGCCACGCACGCCTGGCGCCAACTGGTAGTTGGCATCCACCTTGCCCACGATCCGGGTCGAATCCACGCGGTAGTTGTACCAGTAGCGATTCACCTGCGCGGGGTTTGCAACCGTTGGCACGGCAACTGCAGGAACCTTGGCACCGCCCTCGACGTTGTACAGCACCTCCGGTGTTTTGTCTTCCTTGCGTTCGTACTTGACGTTGGCAACCAGACCCAAGTCACGGGTCAGCTTGCTGTTGAGGCCCAACTGGTACAGGCGACTCTGCACTTCACCATTGAGGCTGGAGACTCCTGCGGGGGCGCCGGTGAAGCCGGCGGCTGCAAAGCTTTCATCCTGTGTGGCGCGCGCGTAGGCCGCCTTGAAGGTGGCGTTCGTTCCGGGTGTAAAGCGGTAATTGCCCGACACATAGAACTGGTGCGCCTGGTTGTCAGGCCCCAGAGCCACGGGCAGTTGCATCACATTTTGCAGACTCAAACCGCCGCCGGCAATGACCGTGCCCGCTACGGCCGGTGCTAGAGTGATGGGCGTTCCCAACGGGTTGTTCAGCTGATTCGGCACCGTTGCACGAATGCTGCCATTGGCATTGGTGTAGTACGAGCCGTAATACCCACCCGAGACCGTGAGGTTTTTGTCGTGGTAATTGAGCTTGGCTTCGATTTGCTTGGTGGTCGAGTCGAGTGGCTCGGGCAGCATCAGGAAGGCCCAGGTCTGGTTCGTGACCGATTGCGTGTTGTTGCACACATAGTTGGCACAGGCATAGCCGCTACCAAACAGGCGAGCACCGGTCTTGTTTTCGTTCTTGAAACTCAGCTCAACTTGCAACCCTTTGGACAGCCATTTCTCCATGGACAGGCCCATGCCTTCGCGCTTGGCGCTCAGATCCATATCGACACCCGTTCCGGGTGTGGCCAGCCGTACCACGGTGGGTGTGGCGGTGCCCGCACCGACCAGACCGGTGTTGATGGTGCGGATTTCACGGTGCACCAGGCCCGAATACTCGGCGCCAATCTTCCAGTCACCCTGCTTTTCGTACGAGAACCACAGGTCGCGACTATCGAGTCCCAGATCACCGCCGCTCAAATAGAAGGCGGTACCACTCGCGTCGTCACGGGTCTTGATGTCCACGTTGAGCTGCAACGTGGTGCTGTCTGGCCGCAAGCCGTTGTACTGGCCGAAGATGGAGCGGCCGGCGGCGTCACTGCTAGTGTTGCCAACACCCACACTAATGGAGCTAGAGGGCCGGGTCAGCAGAGCGATTTCGGCTTCGTCAGCAAACACGGGTGCGTAGGCTGCCATGACCGCGAGTGCCAGCAAGGTCTTGCTGAAACTGAACAGATTTTTTTGCGATTTCATGATACTCAACCTTTCTCAACGGAAGTTGAACTGGGGTGTTGGATTGACGGTCGACGGGTTGTTGGTGCCATGCACTTGCGTGTGGCAGTTCATGCAACTCCGACCTTGCGTCAGATTGGTGGTGCTCTTGCCCGACTGGGTCGCACTGTTCTTGAGTGCAGGAGTCTGTGCTCCGAGCAACTGCGGAATGAAGCCGCCATGGGGGGTATGGCACTGGTGGCACAACATAGGTGCACGCACTTTCAACAAATTCTCGGCCACGGTGCCGTGGGGGTTGTGGCAGTTGGAGCAGTCGTCGCTCACGGGCTCATGGTTGTGCACGAACGGACCGCGTTTTTCCATGTGGCAGGTGTAGCAAGTCTCGACCACGCTGTCGCGCTTCATCAGCTTGGGGCCGACCGAGCCATGCGAATTGTGGCAATCCGAGCAGGCAACTTTGCCTTCCATGATGGGGTGGTGCGATGGTTTGTTGACCTGGGCACGCTGCTCCTTGTGGCAGGCAAAGCAGACTTCAGGCTGGGTTTTCTTGTCACGCACGTTGTCGTGGGCGGTGTGAATCTTGTGGCACGAACTGCAAGCCACATCCTTGGCCTGGTGGGCGCTGCCTTCCCAATGGGAGCGCTTGGCATCACCCTGGTGGCAGCTCATGCAGGCTGCGTTCTTTGCCTCAGCAGTGGTTTTAGACTTTTTGCCAAAGCCGGCGTCGGGCGCAACCAACTGGTCTTTCTTGCCACCTTCTGCGGATTTGATGTGTCTGTCACTCTCTCCGTGGCAGCTGGTGCAGGTTGGATTGCGACCGTCCGCTTTCACACCATGGCGGGTCTTACCAATGGCCAACATGCCAGGGGCATCTGCTTCATCGTGGCAGCTGGTGCACTTGGCGTCACCCTTGAGGACCAAATCCTTGGCGTCCGCCGCCTGAGCGGCCGACATGCCCCCAAGGGCCAAAACGCACCAGACCGAAGCGATCTGGGCAAAGCGTAAAAATTTCATTGCATTGCCTCCGGTTGAACAAAAAAAGAAAGGGGTTGGCCTGTGGCCGAAATCGTGCGATTCAGAAGAGCGACACTCAAAAATTCGGCGAATGAAAAGGTTTTCATGGAGAATCGTGAGTCAGTGGATCGGTCGCTGAGGTCTGTCTTTGAATTGCCATTGCATTTTCAGCTTCACATTTGACAAGGTCAATCTCGTGAAAATCTTTACCCCGGCTTTACCGTTGCTTACTTGGCGTTCACCCGACTGTCTTTCTCAACTATTGCTTGCAGTCGGAATTGATTCAGATTAAGGAAGTCTCCGGCAATAGCCCTTAAGGCCGAAAATCTGCCCTTGCTACATCCCAAAATGCCGCATGGATCTTGGTCAACGCCTAAAAAATACCCTCGGTTGATTTAAATCAATTGGGCACCAATTTGATCCGTTGACCATCGCGAACGGGCAAAAAAAACCCGCCGGTCAAGGCGGGTTTGTTGGTCAACGAAACAATCAGTGGGAAAGAATCCAGTCGGCCAGGTTTTTCAGCTGGGCTGTGTCCTTGGTATCGATGATTTTGTGCTCTTCCTCTGTGCCGTCCTCCAGTTTCACCTTGAGGCCGCTCGTCATGTTCTTGATGGCTTTTTCTTGCCCGTCTGCCTTGCCTTTGTACTTCTCGGAGATCTTCTTCAAGGAGGGGCCCTTCTTGGACTTGTCGGGTGCGTGGCATTTGAAGCAGTCGTTCTTCTTGGCCAATGCCTTGGCGGCATCGACATCGACCGCTGCATGGGCCGGGACCATTGCCAGCAATGAAAAGGCCGCGGCGGCTACTGCGGTGACTAGTGAGAGGTGTTTCATGGCGTGCTTTTCTCCAGAATGAAAGAACATGGGAAATTGACTGCTGTGCCGTGCCATTCTGCACGTGCCGTGCTCAGGGCGCAACGCCACACCCCAGCCTCAATTGACATAGATCAACCTACTCGACTCTGGCGGATAGACAATTCGACCGAGGGGCATGCCATACTAAATTGTGCGCGGTGCCGCGTCAGCCCCCTGTACAGAAGTCGGCCGACACTACTCCCGCATTCCCCTTACTACCTACCCTATCAGGAGCCCCTATGACCCGTGAAGTTGTTGTTGTCAGCGCCGTGCGCACCGCCATTGGAACCTTTGGCGGCAGCCTGAAGGACATTCCCCCTACCGAACTGGCTGCGCAGGTGGTCCGCGAATCGCTGGCACGTGCGCATGTGGAAGGCAAGGACGTGGGCCACGTGGTATTTGGTCATGTGGTCAATACCGAACCCAAGGATATGTACCTGTCCCGTGTTGCGGCCATCAACGGGGGTTGTGCCGAAGCCACACCCGCATTCAACGTGAACCGCCTGTGCGGCTCGGGACTGCAAGCCATTGTGTCGGCCAGTCAGAGCATTTTGTTGGGCGACACCGATGTAGCGATTGGGGGCGGCGCCGAGAACATGAGCCGCGGACCCTTTGCCAGCCTGAACATGCGCTGGGGTGCCCGCATGGGTGACACCAAGATGGTGGACATGGTGATCGGCGCCCTGCACGACCCTTTCCACACTATCCATATGGGCGTGACGGCGGAAAACATCGCCGCCAAATGGGGCATCACCCGCGAAGTACAGGACGCGCTGGCAGTCGAAAGCCACAACCGTGCCCAGCGTGCCACCGAAGCGGGCTACTTCAAAGAGCAGATCATGCCGGTGCTGCTCAAGAGCAAAAAAGGCGACGTGGCCTATGCGCTGGACGAACACTTCCGCTCCAACTGCACCATGGCTGACATGGCCAAGCTCAAGCCGGCCTTCCTGAAGGAGAACGGCACCGTAACGGCCGGAAACGCCTCGGGCATCAACGACGCCGCGGCGGCCGTGGTTCTGATGGAAGCCGGTGCGGCCAAAGCCCGTGGCGCCAAGCCCTTGGCCCGCCTGGTCGCCTACGCCCATGCCGGTGTAGACCCCAAGTACATGGGTATTGGCCCGGTTCCTGCCACCCAGATGGCGCTGAAGAAGGCGGGGCTGACCGTCAACGACCTGGACGTCATCGAGGCCAATGAGGCATTTGCCGCCCAGGCCTGCGCCGTAACCCGCGACTTGGGGCTGGACCCTGCCAAGGTGAACCCCAACGGCTCAGGCATTTCGCTGGGCCACCCGATTGGCGCTACCGGTGCGCTGATCACCGTCAAGGCACTGTACGAGCTGCAACGCATCCAGGGCCGCTACGCACTGGTGACCATGTGTATCGGTGGTGGCCAGGGAATCGCCGCCATATTTGAACGGATGTAAACGACCACTGCGGAGACTGACTTGCTACCCGCCTATATCACCCACGCCGACTGCGCCCGCCACGAAATGGGGCCACACCACCCGGAGTGTCCCGAACGGCTGGGCGCCATCAACGACCTGTTGCTGGTCAAGGGCCTGCTGGATTACATGCACCCCTATGACGCGCCACTGGCCACGCCAGAGCAATTGGCCCATGCACACTCGTCGTTGTATGTGGCGGAGTTGATGGATGCATCGCCTGCCGAGGGCTACCACCGTGTAGACCCCGATACCGAGATGAATCCGTTCACCGTGCGTGCAGCCCTGCGGGCGGCCGGTGCGGTGGTGCAAGCCACCGACCTGGTTATCACGGGTGAAGCGCCCACAGCGTTTTGCTGCGTGCGCCCGCCCGGCCACCACGCCGAACGGGCAGCGGCCATGGGGTTTTGCTTCTTCAACAACATCGCGGTCGGCATTCGCCACGCGCTCACCGTGCATGGCGTGCAGCGGGTGGCGCTGATTGACTTTGACGTTCACCATGGCAACGGTAGCGAGGATATCTTCAGGGGCGACGACCGGGTGCTGATGTGTTCCATTTTCGAGCAGGGCATCTACCCCTTCTCGGGTGACAACGCCAGCGGGCCCAACATGGTCAATGTCGGCCTGCCTTCGCGCTCCGGCAGTGACAGGTTTCGCGAGGCAGTCAGATCGCACTGGATTCCTGCGCTGAACGCATTTGCACCCGAGTTGATCTACATCTCGGCCGGTTTTGACGGGCACCGCGAAGACGACATGGGCAATCTGGGGCTAATCGAAGCGGACTACGAATGGGTCACACAGCAACTCATGGCTGTGGCCAAGCGCCACTGCCAGGGCCGCGTTATTTCGTGCCTGGAAGGCGGCTACGTGCTCAGCCCGCTGGCCCGCAGCGTAGCGGCACACGTCAAGGTGCTGATTGGCGCCGACTGAGAACCCCCTATGGACAAACACTACCTCACCCCCCTCTTTACGCCCGACTCGGTTGTCGTATTTGCCGGACAGACAGACAGCCCGGACACGCAAACGCCACAGGCCATGGCGCTGCTGGATGCGCTGCGTGCCCAACGCTACACCGGCACACTGACGTTTCTGGACATCCAGACCAGTGGCACCCTGGCGGATCTGGCACAAGCACGTGCGGATTTGGCCATCATCGCCCTGCCACCCAAGGATGTGGCCTCCGCACTGGAACTGGCTGGCCGCATGGCCTGCCGGGCGGCATTGATCATCTCCAGCGGCATTCAGGGTGAACAGGCCTCAGAACTGAAGAAGATTGCGCGTCGCGAGGGCATCCATCTGTTGGGTCCGAATTCGCTGGGTTTTCAGCGCCCCTTGTTGCAACTCAATGCCAGCGCTGCAGGCCCACTGGCCAAGCCGGGGTCGCTGGCGCTGGTGTCCCAATCAGGAGCATTGACGTCATCGATGCTGGATTGGGCCAGCAGCAACGGCGTAGGGTTTTCATCGGTTGTGTCACTGGGACCGCACACCTCGGTGGACATTGCGCAGGTTCTCGACTTCCTGGCCAACGACGGGCAAACCCACAGCATCGTGGTGTACCTGGAGGGCATCTCCAGCGCACGGCGCTTCATGAGTGCACTTCGCTCCGCCGCCAATGCCAAGCCGGTAGTGGTCCTCAAGGCCGGCCGCAAACCGGCGGGCAACGAAGCAGCCCAAACCCACAGTGGTGCGATTGTGGGCAGTGACGACGTGTTTGATGCGGCGCTGCGCCGCGCCGGTGCAGTCAGGGTGCGTTCTTTTGTGGCCCTGTTTTCTGCAGCCAAATGCCTGGCATCGCGCTACCGCCCCGTGGGCAAGCGCCTGGCCATCGTGACCAACGGCGGCGGCCCCGGCGTACTGGCAGCCGATTGGGTGAATGAAATCTCGTTGCAACTGGGCAAGCTGTCCGCTGAATCCATTGCCGCACTGAAGCCCGAATTGCCGCCGCTGGCGTCGCTCACCGATCTGATAGACCTGACCGAAGAAGCCGGCCCAGAACACTTCAGGGTCGCAATTGCCGCGGCCGAAAAAGACCGTCAGATCGACGGTGTTCTGGCCATTTACTCGCCCAAAGCCGGTGGCGATGCGTCAGCCGTGGCCGCCGCGCTGGCCGACGTCAAGCGCAGCATTGGCAAGCCACTACTGTCGTGCTGGATGGGCGACGCATCGGTGGGCGATGCCCGCAGCATCCTGAAAGAAGCCGCTATTCCCAGTTTTCGCACACCCGAAGCAGCGGTGGGCGCCTTTGGTAACCTTGCAGCGTTCTACCAGAACCAGATGCTGTTGCAACAGACACCGCCACCTCTGTCCACCCTGAACAAGCCCGACATTGAAGGCGCACGCCTGGTGATTGAAAGCGTGCTGGCCGAACGGCGCAAGGTGCTGACCGAGATGGAGTCCAAGACACTGCTGTCAGCCTTTCATATTCCGGTGACCACCACCATGCTGGCCCGCAGCGCCAATGAGGCGATGATGATCGCCACGCAGCTGGGTTTTCCCATTGCGCTCAAGATTGATTCGCCCGACATCAGCCACAAGTCCGACGTTCAGGGCGTGGCGCTCAACATCGTCAATGCCACGGGGGTGCGGGATGCCTACAACGACATGGTGCAGGCGGTGTCCCGTCTGCAACCCAAAGCCCGCATTAACGGTGTCACGGTTCAGAACATGGCCAGCGCCAAGCGCGGGCGGGAGATCTATGTCGGACTGGTGACCGATGACCCCTTTGGCCCGGTGATTGCCTTTGGCGCCGGTGGCACCATGATCGAACTGATCAACGACCGTGCCATGGAGTTGCCGCCGCTGAACCAGTTTCTGGCACGCCGCCTGATTGAGCGCTCACGCGTCTCTGAAACCTTGGGCGACTGGCGTGGTAACGCCGCGGTCAACATGGATGCGCTGGAACAGGTACTGTTACGGGTATCGGAAATGGTTTGCGAATTGCCGCAGTTGCGCGAGATGGACATCAACCCGTTCATCGTGGACGAGCACGGCGCAGTTGCAGTGGATGCGCGCATCGTGATTGACCACGCGTCGCAAACGGCCAGCGGTGGCGCCAACAGCTACAACCACCTGGCCATCCTGCCCTACCCTGCGCGGTTTTCACAAGTGTGGCCCTTGGCGGGCGGTGGAGAGTACTCGGTACGCCCCATACGGCCCGATGATGCCCAGATGTTGCAAGACCTCATGCAACACCTGTCACCAGAGAGTCGCTATTTTCGCTTTGTGTCGTCTATCACCGAGTTGCCTCCCACGATGCTGGCCCGCTTCACCCTGATCGACTACGACCGTGAAATGGCCCTGGTCGCCGTGCTCAAGGAACGCACGGCGGGCGCGGACGGCGAGTTCACGGAAACGGAACGTATTGTTGGCGTGTCGCGCTATATCACCAACCCCGACCAGTCCAGTTGTGAGTTTGCACTGGTAGTGGCGGACGATTTCAGTGGCAAGGGCTTGGGTTCGCGCCTGATGCTCAGCATCATGGACGTGGCCCGTGAAAGAGGCTTGACCGAAATGGACGGCCTGGTACTGGCCAACAACCCGGGCATGCTCAAGCTGATGCGCAGCCTGGGGTTTTCGGTGAAGACCTTCGCCGAGGACGCGGACTTCAAACTCGTCACCCACGCGCTGTAATCGGTGCACACCACTTATTCGAATCTGGAGAGAAACATGCCTGCATTGCAATGGTCTGAGGACTTTGTACTGGACCTGGCCCCCATGGACACCACCCACCAGGAATTTGTGGAGCTTTTGGCAACGGTAGAGGATGCAAGTGACGGAGCCCTGATGCACGCCTGGCAACACCTGGTGGAGCATACCGATGACCATTTCAGCAGGGAAGACCGCTGGATGGTCGACACCCGTTTTTCCAGCAGCAACTGCCACACCATGCAACACAAGATCGTGTTGCAGGTCATGCAGCAGGGATTGGAACGCGGTCGTGACGGCGATCTGGCCATGGTCCGCCAAATGGCTAAGGAACTTGCGGTGTGGTTTCCGCAGCACGCCCAGGCCATGGACGCGGCCTTAGCGGCCCACTTGCACCGCGTGGGATATGACCCGGTGACTGGGGCTATTCACACGCCGCAAGCCTTGCCGCTTGACGCAATCCATGGCTGTGCTGGCGACAGTTGCTCGGATGCACAAGCCCCCGCCGAAACCGTAACTGCCATTGCCTAGTCGCCCACGATTTGGTTGCGCCCCTGGTGCTTGGCTCGGTACAAGGCTTCATCGGCCTGCTTGATCAATGCGGGTGCGCTGACACCCGGCGCCAGTTGCGCGATGCCACATGAAAAAGTGCAGGCAAATGAGCCACCCTTGACCGGATGGTGAAACTGCGAAAAGTCCATGCGGATACGGTCCAGCAACTGGCGTGCCCGGACCGCTTCAGCCTGCGGCAAGATCACCAAGAATTCTTCACCACCATACCGCCCCACGGCGTCGGTCTTGCGCACCCGCTGCTTGAGCAGCCAGGCCATGCTGCGGATCACCTGGTCGCCCATGGGATGACCATAGGTATCGTTGACCTTTTTGAAGTGATCGATATCAATCATGGCCACGCATAGCGGCGTGCGGTCCACCAGAGCCGCGTTGACGGCCGAGTCGACGCGCTGCTTGGACGTAATGTGGTTGAGCAGACCCGTGAGGCTGTCCAGAAACATGGAGCGCCGCAACAGGCGGTAGCGGTCGATCTTGCTCTTGACCACCGCGTTCAGAATCACGGGGTTGAAGGGCTTTGTCAAGAAATGGTCGCCGCCCAGGCGCAAGGCGTCGACCTGCAAGGCAATGCTGGTGTCCGCCGACAGATACACCACCGGCGTCGACAAGAACTCCTCGTGCTGGCGGATCACACGCGTGACTTCGACACCGGTACAACCCGGCATGTACATGTCCATCAGCACCAGATCGGGTTGAAATTTGACCAGCGCAGTGAGTACCTCCTGTGGCTGCGATATGGCCATAGATTCGACACCAGAGTATTTCAGCGTGCGCTGGATCAACGTGCTGGCGGTTTTGGAATCCTCTACCACCAACACCCTGTACGGAGGCTCTTCTTCGGTTCCGCAAAGCTTCACGATGCGGGCCATCACGGCCGACTGCGCGGTGCCAATGGGGAAGCAGAAGTCACATCCCACCCGCAGGGCAAGCTTGAGCGCATCAAAGTCCGAGGCGAGATTCAAGCCGATGATGCTGCTGGCGGGGAAACTGCTCCGCAGTGCCTGCACCCGCACAATGAATGCGGTGGACTCAAGCCCATTGAAATCGACCAGCACAATGGTGGGGTCTTGCGTGGCTTGCTGGTCATAGTGCGGGCCACACACCTCCACCTGGATGTTGAAGTAGCGCGCCTGCGTCACCACCTCGTTCCAGCTTTCCGGGGCCGTGGTCAGCAGCCAGATTTTTCGCACGGGCAGCAACTCGTTGACGATGTCGTTTTCCTGGTGCAAACGCCGCTCAGGATTGGGGTCGTTGTTGTCGTGCAGGAAAGCCGTGATGCGCTCGCTGAACTCGACAATCTGTGCGTCCAGATCGACCATGGGCGCGTCGGGCATGGGGTCGCTGTTCCACCGGTCAAACTGCGACAGAACCTGTTGTTCGACGGCCCGAGCGATCTGGTGCAGGCCCGGCAGACCTTTGGCGTCCAGGAACTCGGTAAAACTGGAGACCGCCACAGCGAACTCGACAAAGCCGTCAACGCCGGGATGGTCTTTGCACAATTGCCACTTGGAAAGAAACTCGTCGCTCTTCTTTTTGAGCTCGACGGGCGAACAGGTCATGGGGCTCCTCTGGACCGGTTAGTCCGGTTCTCAGTGCATTCTAGACCGCGCCATCGTCCTGAAAACCACGCGCACGCAAAGTTACAACCAGCGTATCGCGGTGTCCGTTTCCGCCCAAAGGCTGGATCGGTGTGGACTCGTGAATGACGCGCGCATCGTCCAATAACAGCAGGGACCAGGGTTGCGTCAACGTGAAGCGCTGCCCGTTGGGTCCGGCCGCATCAAACACGCGTGTTTCGCCACCTTTGACGGCCTGGCGGTCGACCAGAAAGACCGCCACCAGGTCGACACCATCTCGGTGGGCGCCCTCCGGCGTGGGGCGACCAATACCATCGGTGGTGTCGATGCGAAACTGGTGGGCTTCCACGAACCAGTCCTGCGCGCCCTTGAGCTGGGAACAGAGTGTGCCCAAGGCCTGCAATAGCTTGTTCCACGCGGGTTGCATCGCCGTAGTGGGTGCTACAGGATCAAACCAGCGCTGCATGCCGCCGTGCAGCGCGTTGTATTCCAGCGGTTGCCAATGGGCGCGGTGAGCCACGGGCTCCACCGTATCGCCATGCACCACATAACTGGCATGGCGGCGCCGGCGGTAGCGCCCACCGTCCTTCAGATACAGATCGGATGGCAAATCATTCCAGCTCGGAAGCAAAGCCTGAAGATCGGCCAAGTCAATGTGCGACAGCGTTGACACGGCCTGCGCATCCAGCACGGCATAGCCCCGCTGTTGCAGGGTGGCAATCACATCGGCGGGCGCCACGCAGGGTGGCAGAAAGCTACTGGTCGTCATCCCAGTAGCTTAAACCGAGATTGTCTATTGGACCTGCGCACACCACGCCGCACACTCTTTTTGCAGCGCACGAAACGACTGCGCACGGCGGGTGGCGTGGCAGGCGTTCTCCGGCTCGCGTCGCGGGCGGCTTTGGTGGGTCTTCCAAGGTTGCCGCGTCAACAGGCTGGTAGGCGCGCCGACTCAGTAGCAACCGCAAGTGCGGCCTGCGCCCGCCCGCCACGCCACCCGCCTTGGGGGCGAGGTGTTGGGGAACGAGTACAAACAGAACGGGCCGCTAGCCCTCGTGGAATATGAATATACAGCTATGCATTTTGTAGCATTCAACAGCACGCCACGCCAGGTCGGTGGGCCGGGTGTCCCTTCGTCGGCCCCATTCGCGGCCGCCGCAGAGCCGGCGTCCCCAAACCGCATTCACGCAGCAGCCTAAGAAAACCCAAAACCACCGCCCGCGAGCGTGGGCCAGAGAAGGTACATGGACGCTCCCGGTTTGCCAAGCTCTCAATTCATTCTGGTAAGACTGTGTCGATTGCACCCGTACATTCGGACTTACT
>CAINUX010000236.1 GCA_903853895.1 uncultured beta proteobacterium
AGGCGAGAAACAAGGGCAAAGAGCCCTGAAACCAGTCCAGTACGGCCGAAAAACGACGTCAAATCGGCTGAAAAATGAAAAACTGCCTCAGCTTGCAACGGGCTCAGCGTTTCGCCTCTACTTATTCACCGTAGCCCTAGGGCCATGGCTTTACCGAGCCCGACGCGACGGTATTTCTTGAGCACAAAGAACTGATCTATCCAGTGACCAGATCTTGCAACCTTGACTGATCCGTTGATCAGCGCGAAACCGGCATAGTGGCCATTGACCATTGCAATGAAAGGATGGCAGTTGGCTTGCCGCCAGTAGCTATCCAGCTCATAGCCGTATTCGCCATGCACATCCAACTCCTGGTCCCAAATATCAGAGAGGTCGTGCTGATAGAGCTCCAGCATGCGAAACAGTGGCAAGCGATCCGCTGTTGTAGCCAAGCGCACTTCGATTTCTTTGAGAGTCATTTGGAGATTGGTTTAGTGAAGTCCAGATCGAACTGGATCGCAATGCCTAAGAAGATACGTCGCTGAAAATTGGGTTCGCGCTTGCTCTACTTCACATCCCACTCCGACAGTTGCAAGTTGGTTGCTATGAGTCGCGTGACCAGCATTTTGATGAACGCCTTATCGAAGCAGGATTGCAGCTCCGCCGAGGCCTGGTGCAGCGATTCGCCCTGTATCTTCAGAACCGAAACCTTCGTTTCGGCAATGACTGTTGCAGACCGCACATTCTTTTGCGGTTGCAGGTAAACCATTTCGCCAATACTGACCCCGGCCTTCAGTTTGCTCAGCGCCAGATTGTTTTTGGTGATCTTGACGGTGCCTTCCAGCAACAGGTAGAAGGACTTGCCGGACGTCCCTTCTTCCATCAGCACCGTTCCGGCCTCCAGCTTGTGCAAGCGACCCAGTCGAAGTGTTTCCCAAATGGCAACGTCGCTGAAGTCTTTGAAAAATTCGAATTGCCGCAGCTTCTGAAACCGTTCGACCTCGGTCGTCTGCGAAGCCAGTTTGGTGACACTGCTGCTGGCGCCAACAATGGCATCGGCAAAATCACTCCAGCTGGCATACCGGTCGCCAGGCGTCTTTGCCAACGCCACCCTCACGATGTCCTCCAGGACTGCTGGTAGTTCGGGCCGGATCACACGGATTGGTACCACCGGTTCAGAACTGATTTTGAAAATGGTTGCGTAGTCACTGTCGCCCTGGAAGGGCTTCTGGCCGGTCAGCAACTCATACAGAACGATTCCCATAGAGAACATGTCGGACTGTTGGGTCAGTGGCGCTTCGCGGATCTGCTCTGGCGACATGTAGGCGGGCGAGCCCACCAGTCCGGCAAGCTGGGTCACGTCACCCTTTTGGGACAGCGCGGTGCCAAAGTCGGTGAGCTTGATCTCGCCGTCGTCCCGTAGCATCAAGTTTGCAGGCTTGATGTCTCGGTGCACCAAGCCATGGAAATGGGCGTATTCCAGCGCATTGCAGCACTTGAACGCAATATCTAGCACTTCTGCAACGGGCAACAGCATATGTGGCGAGGTATGGGCCTCCAATGACCGGCCCTTGACGTACTCCAGCACTAGATAGGGCGGTTCTGCCCGCTCGTCCACGTCAATCAGGGCGACGATATGGGGATGGGCTATTTTTCCGGCGAGGACCGCCTCGTTGTGCAGCAAGCGCCGGTACTTGGCGGCCTGCCCGGGGTCCAGCAGCAGGTGCGGGTGAATCTGCTTGATGGCCACCCAGGCGTTGCGAAACGTGTCGTAGGCCAGGTAGACCACTCCGCTGGAACCACGGCCCAATTCGCGTTCGACGCGGTACTTTCCAATACCCGATGGGGTCGTTGTCATTTTGCACTCCGCTTAAACTCTGGCCCTTGAAAGTCAATAGGCTGCGCGCCTGATCTCAGGATATCCTCTGCCGATGATTGATCCCTTGTCGAAAACCGTGCTGAAGCAGGAACGCATGTCCCTGCCTGCACTGGCGGCCGTGGGTGCCATTCACATCGGCCTATTGTGGATCATGCTGCAGGCGGCCGCGCCGAGCATGCAGACCAGTCGCAATGTGGTGTACCAAATCCTGTCGCCGATTACCCGCCTGCGGGAACTGGTACCCAGTACGCCTGCGGTGGTGCAACGGGCGATTCGGGAAGTGCGGGGCCCTAAAGCTGCCGTTAACGCCGTGCAAGAGAAGAAGCAGGCTGAACTTCCTCCTGAGAAGAAGCGTCCTGTCACTTTCGAGGCCCTGCCCGAGGTGAAACCCGTCCAGTTGGCGCAAGAAGCAGTGCCAGTTGTGGTTCCAGCGGTTGTGATACCGCCTCCAGTACCCGTCCCGGTTCCTGTTGTTCCGGAAGCAGCACCTGTTCCTGTTCCTGTTCCTGTTCCTGTTCCTGTTCCTGTTCCTGTGGCGGAGCCAGCACCAGCACCAGCACCAGCACCAGCACCAGCACCAGCACCAGCACCAGCGCCTGCACCTGCACCTGCACCTGCACCTGCACCTGCACCTGCACCTGCGCCTGCGCCTGCGCCTGCGCCTGCACCTGCACCTGCGCCTGCGCCTGCGCCTGCGCCTGCGCCTGCGCCTGCACCTGCACCTGCGCCTGCCAGGGCCCTGGCCATCACACCAGCAGAGAAGCCTCCTGTTGCGGTGAATGCGCCGCTCAACAGTGCGCCACCGGGCGGTGGACCTGCACCCGCGGCGCAAGTGCCCGGCGGCGCGGCGGGTGGCTCTGGGCTGGTCTACCCGAACTACATGGAATGGCGCCCGCGCCAGAAGAGTTTTGCGGAACTGGCCAACGAGCAGTTGAATCCAGGCGGACGCAAGGATAAATTTGCGGCCGCAATGGAGGGCGCGCAAACGCCTGATTGTCTGGGGACAAACCAGACGGGGCAAGTGAATCAGGGGCAGGTCAGTTTTAACGGTCTGTTTGCCGCCCCGGCGATCGCGGCTCAAGCGCTGCAAGGCAAATGCAAATGAACATTTCACAGGAACACCGGCAATGAATTCGACCACTTCGCATACACCCGCACGACGCTACGCACAAAACTGGCGGGCTATGGCCGCTGCCAGCGCTTTGATATGCACCTGCGTATTCAGCACACCAGTCCTTGCACAGTCTCCAGCACTGACCGCGAGCGCGACAATTTCCGCTGTGCCCGGGAAGCAACCTGCTGTTGACAGCGTGGTGCCACCGGTCGCTGGCGCTGAAACCGGGGCAAGCCCTGCCGCCAATCCCTACGGCTTGCGCGTGGTCTGGGCACAGGGTGATCTGGTTGCGCGTACGACCCTGATCCTGTTGGCCCTGATGTCGGTGCTGAGCTGGTATGTCATTGTTTCCAAGCTCATCGAACAACGGCGCCAGGCCGTTCAGGCGCAGTCAGCCCGCGCTGCGTTTGCCAATGCCGATTCGCTGCAAAAAGGTGCCACCGCCCTGGGCAAGGAAAGCCCCTTCCGCTTCCTGGTTGATTCGGCTATGGACGCGCTGCGCAAATACGAAAGCCTGGCCGGACAGGTAGACGTGGGGACCTGGCTAAGCCAGGACATCGTGCGCAATGTCGGCACCTTGCAAATGCGCATGCAGTCGGGCCTGTCGGTGCTGGCCACCGTCGGATCGACCGCTCCGTTTGTCGGCCTGTTCGGCACGGTCTGGGGAATTTACAACGCCTTGGTCACCATCGGGTCGACCGGCCAGGCTTCCATCGACAAAGTCGCCGGACCCGTGGGCGAGGCGCTGATCATGACCGCACTGGGCCTGGCAGTTGCGGTGCCCGCCGTGCTGGGTTACAACTGGCTGGTGCGCCGCAACCGGCTCGCTCTGCACAGCGTCAAGGGCTTTGGCTCCGATTTGCATACTCTGCTACTCATTGAAATTGAAAAGAGCCGACGCGGTGCCGGTGCGACCAAGACTGCAGTCTGACCATGGCCATATCGTTTGACGCGACGCATGCGGGGCTGTCCGGACTGGACAGCGACGACGACATGCTGTCCGACATCAATACCACGCCCTTGGTGGATGTGATGCTGGTCCTGTTGATCATTTTCCTGATCACTATCCCCGTGGTCAATGCCGCGGTGGCCGTGAAGTTACCGCGCGAGAGCAACCAGTTGCGCCAGGCTGTTCCCGAGACGGTGATTGTGTCGGTGGACGCCAAGGGCGCAGCCTATTGGTTTGACGTCAAGCTGGGGTCGGATGATCTGTTGCAACAACGGCTTGCAAAAATTGCCAACCAGAATCCCCAACCGGAAGTTCACATACGGGCCGATGCGCGGTCAGATTTTGAAGCGGTTGCCAAAGTAGTACTTGCATGCCAGACTGCCGGCATTGCCCGCGTCGGGTTCCTGACGGAACCACCGTCCTCACCATGAAGGCGACCTTCCATGGCCATTGAATTCGACGAAGAAGAGGGCGACGAGGCCCACGCAGCGCCCAGCATGAACACCACGCCGCTAATCGACGTGTTGTTGGTGCTGCTGGTTATGCTCATCATCACGATTCCTATCCAGCTGCACTCGGTGCGTATGGACTTGCCCGGTGGTGTGCCACCGCCGGACGCGCCGGACCCCGTGGTGGTCCGGCTCGAAGTATCCAGCAGCAACCAGCTGCAGTGGAATGGGGAACCGGTGAACGACCCCGCCGCACTGGAGGCGCGGTTGCAGGCCGCCGCACAAGACCCTGTGCAACCCGAAATTCATGTGCATGCGGACCCCAAGACCAAATACGACGCGGTGGCCGCCGTACTGACCGCGGCGCAGCGCCAAGGGCTGCTGAAGATTGGCGTGGTGGGCCTAGAAGCCTATGCCAAGCCGGCGCTTTAGACCTATTGGCCCTGCGGCGCCTGCGTCACAAAGTGCAGCACCAGTTTGTCGTGCTGTGTGAGGTCCTTGAACGCCAGCCCGATGTAGAACGCGGCCTCGTTGCTGGCCCGGTTGTTGTGGCAGATGCTGGCCGAAAGATTGAGTTGTACAGGCATGTTGTCAAAGATGACGTCGATACCCACCGTCACCAAATCGCCCACGGTCGCCAGCGCTGAGTCGGTCTTGATCATGGCGCCTTGCAGGCTGATGTCCACCAATGTCGCGTCGAGTGGGCCTTTTGCGGGCTGGGCTTCCTTGGCAGGAACCTCCACGGTGGTGGGCCAGGTGGTTTTGGTACGCATGGACTGGCGCACCAGTGTTGCGTCCACTTGAGCCGGGTAGGCCAACAGGGCGTAGGCAAACGGCTTCTGAAATGTTTGCAGTACCTTGCTGAGAAAAGAGAATTCGTATTGGCCGGTAAAACCCCGCACGACACAAATCTCGCCTTCCTCCAGTTCGGTCTTGACGCCATCCGGCCCCAAGGGGCCGACCATGACCCCCTTGCCCTCAATGGCACCAAAGAACTGCGATTCTTTCTTGCTGGCGCCTTCGACCAGGCGGCGTGTTTGCAGGGCCATTCCCGTGCGCAAGCCCAGAGCGCGGAAAGGTAATCGGTTGACGGTGGCGCTGACGGGAGCATCTTCGGTCATAGGGGCGCTTTCGGGTTCTTCATTGGGCTTTTGCACGGTGATTTCTGGCTAAGATGGTACACCGGCAGAGTGTCGGTTTTGGGCGTCGCCCGATTCAAGGAGTTCCGCATGAAACACCAAGCGATGGGTCGCGCGCTGGCCACTACTGCCGTGCTGGCGGGGTTGGCCGGCTGCGCCGATTTGAACGACACGGGGCTGGCGGCCTTGGCGACGCGGGTGCAGGCCTATGCGGTGGTGGATGAGCAACTGGTGCAAGGCGAAATGGTGCTGTTTCCGGATCACACCGGCACCGTGGCACTCCGGGCTGACCCCGCTGCTGTGGGGGCGCCCGCCGAAGTGGCCAGCGCACCCCGACCAGCGGGCAAGCCCATGCTGACCAGTTGCGTGGGGCGTCTGCGCTACACCGCGACCACACTGGGTTCCATCGATTTGCGCTGCAACGATGGTGCCGTGGCAGACCTTCGGATGGCGCTGATTGGCGATACCCGCGGCTATGGCTATGGGCACACCGCAACCGGCCTGGCCAGCCTGACCTTTGGCATGACCGCGGTGGAAGCGCGTGCGCATCTGACCGTCCCGCCGGGCAAGCAGCTGGTGGATCGCACGGAACCCGCGGGTCTTGAATTGCGGTGACGGATCACGTGGACTGTGTGGTGGTGGGCGCCGGCGTGGTCGGCCTGGCGGTGGCGCGCGCCCTGGCGCTGGCTGGGCGCGAGGTGCTGGTCCTGGAGGCCTGCCACACCATCGGTACCCAAACCAGTTCGCGCAACAGTGAAGTCATCCACGCCGGCATGTACTACACGACCGATTCGCTCAAGGCGCAACTCTGTGTGCGCGGCAACGCCATGCTGTACGACTACTGCGACCTGCGCGGTGTGGCCTACCGGCGCTGCGGCAAGTTCATTGTGGCTACTACCGCTGCGCAACTGACCGAGCTGGAAGCCATACAGGCACGGGCGCTGGCCAATGGTGTCACCGACCTGGTCCTGCTGGACCGACGCCAGGCGCAGGCGGCCGAGCCCGCACTGCAGTGTGTTGGGGCCTTGTATTCGCCTTCCACCGGCATTGTTGACAGCCACGGTCTGATGTTGTCGCTGCTGGCTGATCTTGAGCATGCGGGCGGAATCCTTGCATTGAATTCGCCGCTAGCCCTCGCAGAATATGATGGTAACGCTATTGAATTAATAGCAATGGACGGCACCCGCTTGCGCGCAGTATCGCTGGTCAACGCAGCCGGACTGCAGGCTCCGGCTCTAGCGGCGCGAATCAAAGGGCTGGACCCCCGCCATGTGCCCACGGCCTATTTCGCCAAGGGCAACTACTTCACGCTAGCCGGGCGCTCGCCGTTCTCGCACCTGATCTACCCCGTGCCCGAAGCCGCCGGCCTGGGCGTGCACCTGACTCTGGACATGGGCGGCCAGGCCCGCTTTGGCCCGGATGTGCAGTGGGTGGACAACCCAGATGACACCCAGGTGCAACCTGCGCGCGGCGATGCGTTTTATGCCGAGGTGCGCAAATACTGGCCCACACTGCCCGACGGAGCACTCCAAGCGGCCTATGCCGGCATACGCCCCAAGATCAGTGGCCCGGACGAGCCGGCGAGGGATTTTTGCATCCAGGGCCCCAAGGTCCATGGCGTGGCGGGGCTCGTGAATCTGTTCGGCATCGAGTCACCCGGCCTGACCAGTTGCCTGGCCATTGCTGAAATCGTTCGTGATTTGCTATCGAATCAGTAGCTATCTGCTCAATATTTACGAGGGATAGCGTGCATTTTTGCCCAATGCCTTGATCGCCAGGGCGGAATCCTTGACCAGTTGCGGCCCCTTGTAGATCAGCCCGGTATACATCTGCACCACGTCCGCTCCTGCTCGGACTTTCTCCACCGCATCCTCGGCGCTCATGATGCCCCCCACTCCGATGATGGGAAATTGTGGCCCCAAGGCAGCGCGCAGCTGGGCAATCACCCGGTTGCTGGCCTCGCGTACGGGCGCACCCGACAAGCCCCCGGCTTCTTCGGCGTGTGGCATGCCCTTCACCGCGTCACGGCTTAGGGTTGTATTGGTTGCCACCACGCCATCCATGCCGTGGCGTAGCAACGTGGCAGCAATCACGCCCACTTGAGCCTCATCCAGATCCGGCGCGATCTTCACAAAGATGGGAATGCGCTTGCCGTGCTGTTTCTGCAGGGCTTCTCGCCGCGTGGCAATGGCGCCGAGCAGCGCGTCCAGCGCTTCGTCGCTCTGCAGTGCGCGCAGATTCTTGGTGTTGGGGCTGGAGATGTTGACGGTGACGTAGTCCGCATGGGGGTAGACACCATCCAGGCAGAGCAGATAGTCGTCGGTCGCGTTCTCAATGGGTGTGGCTGCGTTCTTGCCGATGTTCAGGCCCAGCAGCATGCCGGGTTGTTTCTGGCGGCGCAGTGCCGAGCGCTGCACATTGGCCACAAAGGCGTCCAACCCCTCGTTATTGAAGCCTAGGCGATTGATCAGGGCATTGGCCTTGGGCAGGCGAAACATGCGCGGCTTGGGGTTGCCCGGCTGTGCCTTGGGGGTCACGGTGCCGACCTCCACAAAGCCAAATCCCATGGCAGCCAGGCCGTCGATGCACTTGGCGTTCTTGTCCAGCCCGGCGGCCAGGCCCACGCGGTTGGGAAACTTCAGCCCTGCCAGTTCGATGGGGTCGTCCACGGTGGTGACGCTATAGGCCAGTTGCAGCGGTGTTCCCTGCACCCTCGCCAGACTGGCCATGGTCAGCTCGTGGGCCACTTCGGGGTCCATGGAGAAAAAAATGCGACGGGCCAGACCATAGGGGACAAGTGACATTGGATAATTCCTGCAGTATTTCGTAACTTCCCCAATTTTCGCCGATGACCAACTCCAACACTCCCACTGTCTCAACAAACGCCGCTCTGACCCAAGATCAGCTCAAAACCCTGGTGGGGCAGGCCGCCCTGCAATACGTGGTGCCAGGTGAGATCGTCGGCGTGGGCACCGGCTCCACGGTCAACAAATTTATCGATGCGCTGGCCACGATGAAGGAGCAGATCAAGGGCGCGGTGTCCAGTTCGGTTGCCAGTACCGAACGGCTGAAGGCGCTGGGCATCCCGGTGTTCGATTCGAATGACGTGTCTCGCCTGTCCGTCTATATCGACGGTGCCGACGAGATCGATGCCCATGGCAATATGGTCAAGGGCGGCGGCGCGGCGCTCACGCGCGAAAAGATCGTGGCCGCGCAGTCCGACCGCTTTGTGTGCATTGCCGACGAGTCCAAGCTGGTGCAGATGCTGGGTGCGTTTCCTCTGCCAGTGGAGGTCATTCCAATGGCCACGCAACGGGTGATGGCCCAGTTCGTGGCCAAGGGCGGCAAGGCCAGCATACGGCTAAAGGATGGAAAGCCGCTGGTGACGGACAACGGCCAGTACATTGTTGACGTTACGGGTTTGCAGATCACTGAACCGCTGGCCTTTGAGGCCGAGGTCAGCCAATGGCCCGGTGTCGTGACCGTGGGCGTGTTTGCCTTCCAGCGTGCCCAGGTCTGCCTGCTGGGCACAGCCAGCGGCGTAAAGACGCTGACGTTCTAGAACTGGATGCCCGCTGGATTCGAGGGATTGGTCGGTGGCGGCTGGTACGGCACCTCTTTTGGAGCAGCATCCGGTTTGTCTGCCGGTTTGCCGTTGGGCGTAGCAGGTGTCTGGATCGCCACCAGTGGTGTGGGGGCCGAGTTTCTGTACGTGGAGGGCAATAGTGATGTCTTGGGGTAGCCCGCGGCGTCCAGATACTGCGTCCACTCCTGATCTGACAAGCCCCGGATGCGCTGGGTGCCAATGGTCAGATAGGGTAGTGAATTGTCGCCGGTTAGGCGCTGCAGGTAGGCCCGATCCTCTGGTGTTGCGACGGTGCGTTCGCTGAAGGGCACGCCTCGCGACAGTAGCAGGGAGCGCCCGGTGTCACACGGCGCGCATGCGGTTGAGGTGTACAGCACAACCGGATACTTGGCGACGACCTGGCGCAACTCGAACGGCATGCCGCTACTGGGGTTGGCGGCAGCGGCGCCGACGCCGGTAGTCGCAACCTTGCCTTGTTCCGCGGTGACGGGAGGTTTGTCGGAAAACGTGACCTTGCCGTCCGCGCCCACAATCCGGTAGATGGTTTGTGCTTGAACGCCGCTGGCGCCCAGAACCAGTGCGGCGGTGCCCAGCAGGAAGGCGATCGAGTGTTGTTTCATGTGCGGGTTCCCGTCCTATTGTTTCTTACTATGCCATGCCCTGGTGGCGTAGCAGGGCGTCCAGCGTGGGCTCACGGCCACGAAATGCCTTGAACGACTCCATCGCCGGTCGGCTGCCCCCCGCTTCAAGTATGGCTTGACGGTATTTTCTACCAGTTTCCAGGTTTGGCAAGCCGTCCGGTCCGGCGGTTTCTTCAAAGGCTGCGTAAGCGTCCGCACTCAACACTTCCGCCCATTTGTAGCTGTAATAACCTGCCGCATATCCACCGGCAAAGATATGGCTGAAGGTATGGGCTGCGCGGTTCCAATGGGGAGTTTGAACCACGGCGACTTCGGCGCGCACCTGGTTCAACAGGGGCAGGAAATCGTCCTGTGGGTTGTGGGCGGTATGCAACAGCATGTCAAACAGCGCGAATTCGATCTGGCGCAAGGTTTGCAGGCCACTCTGAAAATTGCGCGCCGCCACCATTTTGTCAAACAGCGCACGTGGAAGCGGATCTCCGGTTTGCACATGGGATGTCATGTGTCGCAGTACGTTCCACTCCCAGCAGAAGTTTTCCATGAACTGGCTGGGCAATTCCACTGCGTCCCACTCGACGCCGCTGATCCCGGATACGTCATGTTCATTCACCTGGGTCAGCATGTGGTGCAGCCCGTGCCCAAATTCGTGGAACAGGGTGATCACGTCATCGTGCGAGAGCAGGGCTGGCTGCTTGTTGCCGTTTACTTCCACACCATCGGCAAAGTTGCAGACCAGCTGTGCCACCGGTGTCTGTACCTGCTGGGTGTCAGGGCGCAGCCAGCGGGTCACGACCTCATCCATCCATGCACCGCCCCGTTTGCCGTTGCGTGCCGTCGGGTCCAGATAGAACTGACCAACCAGGTGCGAGCCTTGGGCCCCGACGCGTTCAATCCGGTAGAACTCCACATTGGCGTTCCAAACGGGTGCCTGGTCCCGCGTAATGACGAGATCAAACAGGGTCTCGGCAATCTTGAACAGGCCCGCCAGCACCTTGGGAAAGGTGAAGTACTGTTTGACATCCTGCTCGCTAAAGGCGTAGCGCGCTTCCTTGAGCTTTTCGCCGATGTAAGGCCAATCCCAAGCCTGCGGGTCGACCAGTTGCAGGTGCTCGCGCGCGAAGCTGCGCATATCGGTAAGGTCTTGTTCGGCAAAGGGTCGCGCCTTGGCACCCAGATCACGCAGAAAACTGATCACCGCTTCCGGTGACGATGCCATTTTTGGCACCAGGGACAGCGCGCCGAAGTTGGGGTAGCCCAGCAGGGCCGCTTCTTCCTGGCGCAAGCTCAGGATGTCGCGAATGCCCTGGGTGTTGTCATATTTCTGTGTGCCTGCATCAGCTTGGTCGGACGCGCGCGTTACGAAGGCTCGGTACATTGTGGCGCGCAGGTCACTGCTGTCGGCGAACTGCATGACGGGCAGGTAGCAGGGCATCTTTAGCGTCAGCTTGTAGCCTTCCTTGCCGTCAGCTTGTGCGGCGGCCAGCGCCGCTTGCTGCACGTCGTCAGGCACTCCTGCCATCTCCGGTGCGGTGGCGTAGTAGCTGAAGGCGTCGGTGGCGTCCAGCGTGTTTTCACTGAACTTCTGTCCCAGAGCTGCCTGCTGGTCCTGGATGGCTGCAAAGCGCTCGCGCTGTGCGCCTGCGAGATCAGCGCCGCCGAGAACGAAGTTACGAATGGCGTTTTTGTGGGCCTGGCGCTGCTCGGTGTTCAGCGTCTGGACGTCAATGGCCTTGTACTTTGCAAACAGGCGCTCGTCGGCGCCCAGGCGGGTCCAAAATTCGGTCACGGCCGGCAGCATGGCGTTGTAGGCGGCCCGCAGCTCCGGTGTGTCGGCCACACTCTTGAGGTGGCTGACGGCGCCCCAGGCGATCCCGAGTTTCTCGGTGGCGACATCGAGTTCAAGGGCAATAGCTTCCCATTGCGACGGAAATGCTGGGGCTGTTACGGTGTCGAGGGCTTCGCTGGCTTTTGCCAGCAAGGTTTCAATGGCAGGGGCCACATGTTCCGGGAGGATCTGGTCGAACAAAGGCAATGGGGCGGTACTCAGCAATGGATTCATGGGGCGATCCGTCAAAGGGTTGGCAAGGCAATAGGGTTCTAGTTGGGTGTGCCGGTGGTCGTTTCAAGTCGTGTGGCGCCGCGCTCGGCCGCTTCCAGCGTATTAACCAGCAGCATGGTGATGGTCATGGGGCCTACGCCGCCGGGCACCGGGGTGATGTGGCTGGCAACCTGGCTGACGCCGGTAAAGTCGACGTCACCGCAGAGCTTGCCGGCATCATCACGGTTCATGCCCACGTCGATCACGATGGCGCCCGGCTTGACCATGTCTGCAGTCAAAACGTTGCGCTTGCCCACGGCGGCGACGATGACATCGGCCTGGCGGGTGTGGTGACCCATGTCAGCGGTTGCGCTGTGGCAGATGGTGACGGTCGCATTGGCCTGCAGCAGCAGCAGTGCCATGGGTTTGCCGACGGTGTTGCTGCGACCGATGACCACGGCGTGCTTGCCGCGCAGGTCGATCCCGGTCGTCTCAATCAGTTTCATGCAGCCATATGGGGTGCAGGGCCGGAACCCTTCTTGGCCGGTCATCAACTCCCCAGCGCTCAGTGTGGCATATCCGTCCACGTCCTTGGCGGTAGAAATCGCCTCAATGACCTTGTGCGGATTGATGTGCCTGGGTAGCGGCATTTGCACCAAGATCCCGTGCACGGTCGGGTCGGTATTGAGGGAAGCGATGCGTGCCAGCAAATCGGCTTCGCTGAAGGTCGCGTCATATTTTTCGAAAACCGAGTGGATGCCGGTATCGGCGCAGGCCTTTACCTTGTTGCGCACATAAACGGCACTGGCCGGGTCTTCCCCGACCAGAATCACCGCTAGTCCGGGTGTGATGCCGCCGGCCTTCAAGCTTGCCGTGCGGGTGGCGATATCAGAACGGAGTTTGGCGGACAGGGCGACGCCATCGATGATTTGGGCGGAGGAGTGTGTCATGTTGTGGCTTTCAAACGGAAAACGCCCGCAGTCCTTGCGGGGCGGGCGTTCGGGGCAAGGGAGTGCCAGGTCTCAGGCTTTGGGAGCGTTTTGTCCAAGGGCGATTTTCAGAAGGTCTGCGACGGTGTTGGCGCTGAGCTTTTCCATAATGTTGGCGCGGTGGGCTTCGACCGTCTTGATGCTGATACCGAGGTCGTCGGCGATCTGCTTGTTCAGACGTCCGGCAACGATGCGCTCCAGCACCTGCGATTCGCGCAGCGTGAGCTTGGACAGCAAGGCATCGCGGCTGGCCGCCAATTGGAAGTCAGAGAACGAATCCTTGGCATGGTCCAGCATCCGTTCAACCAGACCCACCAACTGGTCTTCATTGAACGGCTTCTGGATGAAGTCCATGGCGCCTTTTTTCATGGTGTCAACCGCCATGGGCACGTCGCCGTGACCCGTGATGAAGACGATGGGCAGCGGTGAGCGGGCTTCAATCAGGCGGCTTTGCAGTTCCAGACCGGTCATGCCGCCCATGCGGATGTCCACAATCAGGCAGGCCACCTCACGGGCGTCGTAGCGGCTCAGGAATGATTCGGCGGAATCAAAGCATCGCACCCTAAAGCCCTTGCCTTCAAGAAGCCATTGCAGCGAGTCGCGCACGGCCTCGTCGTCGTCCACCACGTATACGGTACCTTTTTTGGGAAGCAGGCTCATTCAGATTTCCAAGGTTCTAATTGCTTTTGTGGGGATGTCGCGTCAAACTGGGGCTAACTTCGGTCAGCGGTATCCAGAACGAAAATCGGCACCCCGATACATCGTCGCCATTGTAGAGGTTCTCTGCCGACATGCGCCCCAGGTGGGATTCGACAATCGAGCGGCATAAACTCAGGCCAATACCCATGCCATCGGACTTGGTGGAATAGAACGCCTCATACAGGCGTGCCATGACTTCGGGCGCCAGGCCTTTTCCGGTGTCTTGCACCGAGAATTCAACCACCTGCTTGTCCTCAATGATCTTGGGAACCACCCGCAATTCGACAATGCGCTGCGAGGTTTGCCGCAGGGCCATATCGATGGATTCCGCAGCGTTGCGCAGCAGATTGATCAGCACCTGTTCGATCAGGATAGGGTCCACCATCAGCGTGGGCAGGCGGGCCGCCACGTAGTGGTTCAGGCGGACGTTGAAGCGGCGCAGTTCTATTTCGGCCAGCTCCACCGCCTCTGCCACGATCAGGGACACTTCCGAGGGGGTGCGGTTGGGTTCACTGCGTTTCACAAAGGAGCGGATGCGGTGGATGATCTGGCCCGCGCGCTGCGCCTGTTTGGCGGTCTTTTCGAGCGCACCCAGCAGGTCTTCCTCGGAAATCTGGTGTGCCTTGATCCGTGACACCATGCCGTTGCAGTAGTTGTTGATGGCGGTTAGTGGCTGGTTCAGCTCATGCGCAACACTGGACGCCATTTCGCCCATGGTGATCAGGCGGCTGGCGGTCTGTGCCCGCTCCGTCTGGTTGGCGGACTGTTCTTCTGCGATACGGCGTGAAGTGATGTCCGTCGCAATCACCATCTGTGCCAGGCGACCGTCAACCCAACTCAAATACCGGGTGCGGACTTCCAGCCATTGGTTCAATTCGGGTAGAAAAATTTCCGCGCTTTCGGATTCGGTGTCGGGCAGGGCGGTGATGGGCAAGCCAGCGAAAGAGTCCACACTGTCTGTACCCTCGTCATTGGGCAAGGGCACGGGCACACCGGCTTGGGCTACCAGCTGAAGGTGCCCATTGGCTTGCAGTCCAAACCATTGGCGGTACAGTTTGTTGGCGAACAGAAGTTCGTCACTCCCCAACGGAGCTACGGAGATGGAGGCGTCCAGTGCCTCCAGCACTGTGGTAAACCGTTCGTGCGACGCCGAGAGCTGCTCACGGACCCGATTGGGCTCGGTTATGTCGGTCATGGAGGTCATCCAGCCGGTCTGTTTGCCTATAGCATCAATCAAGGGTGACACGTACAGGCGTGCATCAAACAGGGTGTTGTCCCGGCGCTTGACGCGGACCTGTATGCCACCGGGTGTGGTCTTGCCTGATAACTCCTCGTCCAGCAGGGAGTGCAGCTGTTCACGGTCGTTTTCGGGCCAGTAGGGAAAGGGGGCCGTTCGGCCCACCAGCTCGGACTCGGTCCATCCCGTCATCTGACAGAAAGCGGCATTGACATAGGTGATGCGTCCCTGCAAATCCATGGCGCGCATGCCGGTCAGCATGGAATTTTCCATCGCGCGGCGAAAGGTGGTTTCTGAAATCAACGCCTGTTGGGCTTGCACCCTGCGACGGGTGTGTCGCCAGTTGGCAATCAGCATCCACGCGGTCATGACGCTCAATGCACTCACCAGCCAGAACAACCCGCTGCCGATCACGCCCAGCGATGCCCGGTAGGCCTGTCCCCGTACCACCAGAGCGCTGCCCACGGGCGATACCGGCATGGAATACTCATTTGACGGGTTGGCCCACGGCAACAGGTTTTTGACCGACTTCTGGGTCGGTATGGCAATGCCCGCCAGCAGTCCGCCGCGGGCGTCCTGCAGTGACACCGCATAGCGGGCCGTGACTTCGGTGGGGACCCCATAGCGGTACAGACCATCGACCGAGTATTCGGCCATCAAGACGCCGGAAAATCGCGCGCGGTCGATCAGCGGCAAGTGCATTTGCAGGAACGGTGTGTCCGTCAAGGAGCCTAGCGGCTGCACGTAGACGGGTTGCTGCAGTTCACGCGCTGCCAGAAACCCGCTGAGGGTTTCGTTGCGCCCTGCGGCATCCGTGCCAGTGGCCAATTGGTTCGCCACCAGCACCGCCGTGCCCAACGCAGAGCGAACCCGGCGGCGCTCATCAATCCACGCAATACCCTGGAGTTCAGGGTATTGGTTGAGCATGGAGCGCGCACGTACGCGAAATTCGTCGACGTCGAGCTCCCGGTTGGACATCTCGCGCCCGATCCGCATCAGTTGTTCCTGGCGCTCCAGCAAGCGCAGGCGCAGGCGTTGTTGCGTGTATTCCACATCACGCTGCACGGCCTGTTGTTCACGGTCTATTTCCTCTAATCGCAAATAGCCCAAAGCCGCCACGATGGCCGCAAAAAACAACAACACGGCAATCAAAGGGGCCAACACCGCGACGCGGTCCTGACGGTGCGGCGCAAGCCGGTGCCACCAGTGGCGCGCGCGCTCCACGGTAGAGAGCGCCAGGGGGCTTGGCAAGGAAATCAGCTTGGGCAGTGGCATGGGTCTAGTGTAGGGGATGCCCTTTTCGATGCATTTATTAAATTCATAATATGAAATCGCAAAGCATCAGTTGAAATATTCAAATACTTGTGTGAAAATAGGCAGAACGTACTAAATTGCTTCAAAACAATGAGGAGACACCCATGTCAGCAGTTCCCACGGACGCCGCGAGCGCCCCCACCCTTGACCTGGACAGCCAGGAAACCCGTGAATGGATGGACGCGCTGTCCGCAGTTATCGAAAGTGAAGGCCCTGAACGGGCGCACTTTCTGTTGGAACAATTGCTCGGCCACGCACGCCAGAAGAGCATCGATATGCCTTTCTCCGCGACGACGGCGTATGTGAACACCATTACGCCGGAGCAGGAAGAGCGATCGCCCGGCAACCTGGAAATTGAAGAGCGCCTGCGCGCTTATATGCGCTGGAACGCCATGGCCATGGTGGTCAAGGCCAATCGCCACCACCCCGTGGACGGTGGCGATCTGGGCGGCCACATCGGCTCCTTTGCATCGCTGGCCAGTCTGTTTGGCGCCGGCTTCAACCACTTCTGGCATGCCGAGAGCGCCGAGCCCGGCAAAGAGCATGGTGGCGACTGCCTGTACATCCAGGGCCACGTGTCGCCCGGCGTTTACGCCCGCGCCTACATGGAAGGCCGTTTGACCGAAGAGCAACTGCTCAACTTCCGCCAGGAAGTCGATGGCAAGGGCCTGTCGAGCTACCCGCACCCCAAGCTGATGCCTAATTTCTGGCAATTTCCCACGGTGTCGATGGGCCTGGGCCCGCTGATGGCGATTTACCAAGCGCGTTTTCTCAAGTACCTGCATGCCCGCGGCATTGCCAATACCGAGAACCGCAAGGTCTGGGTGTTCTGCGGTGACGGCGAGATGGACGAAGTCGAATCGCTGGGCGCCATCGGTCTGGCCGCGCGCGAGAAGCTGGACAACCTGGTGTTTGTCATCAACTGCAACCTGCAGCGCCTGGACGGCCCGGTGCGTGGCA
>CAINUX010000237.1 GCA_903853895.1 uncultured beta proteobacterium
AGTGCGGCGCCCGCGGCACCCAGCGATGCCTGGAAGAAGTTTCTGCGCTTCATGCTTATTCCCCTTTGCCGGGGTCTTGCTTGGTCTCGTCGTCCTTCTCGCCCAGCTTTTTGCCCGTAACCAATGCAGCGCCGAGCACGGCCCCGACTGCGGCCCCGCCAACAGCAGCCGCCCACGTGACGGTGGAAGTGGTCGGGCTCTGCCGATCGGCAATGATCGGGAATACGTTAGGTGGCGTATGGGTCTTGACTTCGGAAAGGCTGAACATGGGCTTGTTGAAGCCGGTGCCCTCTTCGGAGCACCCAAAGCAGGGGTGCCCTACGCCAATCGGCCAGACACCTCCGCCGATGTTGTTGTACTCCAGGCTGGGGCAGTTGTTGTAGGTTTCCGGACCCTTGCAGCCCATTTTGTAGAGGCACCAGCCCTGCTTGTGTCCGTCATCGCCAAACTGTGTCGCGAAGCGACCCGCGTCGAAGTGCGGACGACGGTAGCAGTTCTCGTGAATCAAGCGTCCATAGGCCCATTTCGGACGGCCTTTCTCGTCGATCGGGGGGAGCTTGCCGTAGGTTACGAAATACAGCACCGTACCCAAGAAGTTGGCCGGGTTGGGCGGGCAGCCCGGGATGGTGACGACAGTCTTGCCCTTGAGGAATTGTGGGGCGCCGGTAGCGCCGGTGGGGTTGGGTGAAGCCGATTGCACGCCACCCCAACTGGCACACGAACCGAAGGCCACAATGGCAGCGGCCCCCTCGGCCGCTTCTTTGGTGGCATCCATCATGGTCTGTCCACCGATCTTGCAGAAAATACCGTTTTGCCCCAACGGAATGGCGCCTTCGATCACCAGCAAGTATTTGCCCTTGTATTTCTTCATCGTCTCGCGTTTGATTTCTTCCACGCGGTGCCCAGCGCCCGCGTCCAGTGTCTGGTGGTAATCAAGCGAAATAAGATCAAGAATCAAGTGCTCAAAACTGGGTTGTTCCGAACGCAACAAGGATTCGGTTGGCCCCGTGCACTCCTGGCCGTGCAACCAGATCACCGGGACTCTTCCCGGATTGGCGATCGCATCGGCCATCGCCAGGGCGGACTTCGTTCCCAGGCCAAAAGAAGCCGCGACACCGGTGCAGAAGTTCAGGAAGGTCCGACGGGATACGCCCAGACGTTTTTCTATTTCAGAAAAGTCGTGACCGGCTTCGTCGGCGATATCAAACTCACGAACGCTCATCAAGTTCTCCTCATTTTTTGGCTCACAACCGAAGGCAATGGTTCCGCCACGTGTTGTTCGAGTGCATCGAAATACACAAGTTGTGTGCCACAAAATGGTGCGCTAGCGTAAACACCTAGAGCGGTAAAGGTGGCCACTGTGCGTAGACCCAGCCAAACTCCAGGTGCCATGGAGCGGGTATTTGCATCGGGTGGTTACTGCGTTTGCAGATTGGTCGGACAGCTGCCAACTTGGATGGCAGCTGGAGGAGCCACCACGGGTAGCCGTGGCGTCAGCCCAGTATGCTCAGCGCCAGGGCTTCTGCGACCTTGATGCCATCCACTGCGGCGGACAAAATGCCTCCGGCGTAGCTGGCGCCTTCGCCAGCCGGATACAGCCCCGCCACGTTGGTGCTTTGCAAGTCGCCGCCGCGCGGAATTTTGAGCGGTGACGAGGTGCGGGTCTCCACCCCGGTCAGCACCGCGTCGGCCATGTCAAAGCCCTTGATCTTCTTGCCGAAGACCGGCAAGGCCTCGCGGATCGCTTCAATCGCGTAGTCCGGCAAGCTGGGCGCCAGATCGCCGAGCCTGACACCGGGTTTGTAGGAAGGCTGCACGCTACCCAAGGCAGTGGATGGCTTCGCAGCAATGAAGTCACCGACCAGTTGGCCGGGAGCTTCGTAGCTGCTGCCGCCCAGCGCGTAGGCATGGGACTCCAAGGCGCGCTGCAGCGCAATGCCGGCCAGCGGATGCGTGGCGGCCGCGCTGCCCAGTGGCTGCGTTGCGGCCAGTACGGTGGCCTCATGCGCATAGCGGGCTCCATCGACCGCGCCAAAGGCCTGCACGAAGGTGCCCTCGTCGGCGGGGAAGTCGGCGGGGTCAATGCCCACCACGATTCCGGCGTTGGCGTTGCGCTCATTGCGCGAATACTGGCTCATGCCATTGGTCACCACCCGGCCCGGTTCACTGGTGGCGGCCACCACTGTGCCGCCCGGACACATGCAAAAGCTGTACACGGAGCGCCCGTTGGCCGCGTGGTGCACCAGCTTGTAGTCGGCCGCGCCCAGCATGGGATGGCCGGCGTGGCGGCCCCAGCGCGCCTTGTCGATGACGCCCTGCGGGTGCTCGATGCGAAAGCCCACCGAAAACGGTTTGGCCTGCATGGCCACGCCGCGCTGGTACAGCATGGCAAAGGTGTCGCGGGCGCTGTGGCCCAGCGCCATCACCACGTGGCTGGCGGGCAGCTCGCTGACGCTACCATCATGGGCATTTTGTACCGCGAGCCCTCGCATTGATTGCACACCTTGCTCATATTTTAATAGCACATCAATGACCCGCTGCTCAAACCGCACCTCACCGCCCAAGGCGATGATCTGCTCACGGATGCTCTCCACCACCTTGACGAGCTTGAAGGTGCCGATGTGGGGGTGGGCCTCGTACAGAATTTCCGGCGGCGCGCCGGCTTTGACAAATTCGTCCATCACCTTGCGGCCCAGAAAGCGCGGGTCCTTGATCTGGCTGTAGAGCTTGCCGTCAGAAAACGTGCCGGCACCACCTTCACCAAACTGCACATTGCTCTCGGGCTTGAGCGTGTTCTTGCGCCACAGGCCCCAGGTGTCTTGGGTGCGCTGGCGTACCGTGGTGCCGCGCTCCAGCACGATGGGGCGAAAGCCCATTTGCGCCAGCACCAGCGCGGCAAACATGCCGCAGGGGCCGAAGCCCACGACGACCGGGCGCAGCGGTAGATCGGCGGGCGCGTGGCCGACCGGGTGGTAGGCCATGTCGGGCGTAGGTCCTATGTGCGGGTGCTTGTTGAAACGCTGCAGCAGCGCGGCTTCGTGCTCGGGCTGGGCCAGACTCAGGTCTACGATGTAGACCACCAGCAATTCGGCCTTGCGGGCGTCGAAGCTGCGTTTGAAAACCTCAAGCGCGGCGATGTCGGTGACAGTGATGCCCAGTGCCTGGGCGGCCAGGGCTTTCAGCGCCTCAATCGGGTGGGGCGCAGGCGCTCGGTCGGCGTCGGTCTCGGTGGGTGCGTCTGATGCGCGGCGCGCCTCGACGGGGACGGCGGAGAGCGGAAGTTTGAGTTCGGTGATGCGGATCATGGGGTAGCGGGCTCGTGGTTATCAAGCAGGCGCCAATGATACGGCCCCGCGCTCCTGCGCAGGGCCTTGGGTTCGATCAGGCTGGCAGAAAACCTTCAATCGACAAATAGCGCTCACCGGTGTCGTAGTTGAATCCCAGCACCGTCGCACCGGCCGGCAGGTCGGGCAATTTCTGCGCAATGGCGGCCAGCGTGGCGCCGCTGGAGATGCCCACCAGAATGCCTTCTTCGGCAGCGCAGCGGCGGGCGTATTCACGGGCAGGCTCGGCATCGACCTGGATCACACCATCGAGCAACTCGGTCTTCAGGTTGGTCGGGATGAAACCTGCGCCTATGCCCTGGATAGGGTGGGGCGATGGCGCACCGCCCGAAATCACCGGGGACGCGCTGGGCTCCACCGCATACACCTTGAGTTGGGGCCAATGGCTCTTGAGAACCTGTGCGCAGCCGCTGATATGACCGCCGGTGCCCACACCGGTAATCAGCGCATCAATGCCATCGGGAAAGTCGGCCAGGATTTCCTGTGCCGTAGTGAGCACGTGCACGTCGATGTTGGCCGGATTTTCAAACTGCTGGGGAATCCAGGAGCCGGGAATGCCAAGCGACAGCTCGTAGGCGCGGGCAATCGAGCCTTTCATGCCCTTCTCGCGCGGGGTCAGATCGAAGGTGGCGCCATAGGCCAGCATCAGGCGGCGGCGCTCGACCGACATGCTGTCGGGCATGACCAGAATCAATTTGTAGCCCTTGACAGCGGCCACCATGGCCAGGCCGACGCCGGTATTGCCCGAGGTGGGCTCAATGATGGTGGCGCCGGGCTGCAGCACTCCACTCTTTTCTGCCGCCTCGACCATGGCCAGCGCGATGCGGTCCTTGATGGAGCCACCGGGATTGCTGCGCTCGGACTTGATCCACACGTGGTGCGTGCTGCCAAACAGGCGGTTGATGCGCACGTGTGGGGTGTTGCCAATGGTGTGCAGGATGTTGTCGGCTTTCATGGGGGGACTCCGGTGGTGAGGAGTGGATAATAGCGCTGTGAAGCCCGCCAGACCACCGCTGGTGCAATCTGGGAAACCAGGCACTGGAGGAACGTCCGGACTGCATAGGGCAGCGTAGCAGCTAACCGCTGTCCACTGACAAGCCTTGCACGCAAGTGCAGGGCCCTAAGGTGAGGATTAGAGCAACAGAGACGAGCCGATTCAGTTCGGGTGAAACGGGCAATCTCTACGCGCAGCAATACCAAGTAGGCCAACGTTGACGGGGCCCCCGGAGTTGGCGGGTAGGTAGCATCGAGCCGCTG
>CAINUX010000238.1 GCA_903853895.1 uncultured beta proteobacterium
AAGATGTCATTCGTTCAGCTAGTAGATGATTTGTACGTTGGCTGTGGCGTCTACAAGAACCTGGTCGTTTCTTGACAGCGGGCGTTTCCAACTGCTAATTCTTCGGCGTATCCGCGTCACGTTTCGCCCGGGCGCGTGCCATGGCGGCTTCAATGATGGCGCGCTTGTGGTCGAGTACCACGGGGTCTTCAATCCGGGAGTGCTCTGCCAGGTTGGCAAGCTTCATTTTGGCCTGTGCCTGAAGTTTGTCGGTATCTTCCGCTTGCTGGCGTTTTCGGCGGTCAGTGTGGGCCGCATAGCGCGCGCGGGCGAGATCGGCTTGCGGCTGTGACCATGCCGCCCATCCGCTGGCCGTGCCACTGGCGGACTCCAACTTGATGCAGTCCACGGGACACACTGGCAGACACAGTTCACATCCCGTGCAATACCGTTCAATGACCGTATGCATGCGCTTGTTGCTTCCCATGATGGCATCGGTGGGGCATGCGTCGATACACAGGGTGCAACCAATACACCAGTTTTCCTCAATGAAAACGGTTTGGCGTGGTGCTTCCAGGCCAAAGTCCGAATTCAGAGCTCTTGCGGGTTTACCGGTGATACGGGCCAGACGGGCAACACCCTCCTGACCACCCGGCGCGCATTGATTGATGTCGGCTTCACCCGCGTCAATGGCACGGCTGTAACCTGCACAGTCTGGATAGCCGCAACGTGTGCACTGCGTTTGGGGTAGCGCATCCAGAATGCGGGCAGCAAGCTGCCCGTGAGGCTGCGCTGGAGTGCTCACTTCTTGCCGGTTACGCGCTTGACTGCTATCTTTTTAGCAGCTGGTCGAGCGGTCTTCACGAGGGCTGCGGTAGCAATTGCCGGTTTCTTGGGTGTCACTTTCGTGGCGGCCTGTGGTGTGTCCGGCATGCGTGCCACATGGTGGCCCAGAATGAAGGACTTCACGTGGGGATACACATGTTCGCGCCAGCGCTTGCCGGAGAAGATACCGTAGTGGCCCGCGCCCTTGGCTTCAAAATGCTTTTGCATGGCGCGTGGCACGCCGCTGCAGATGTCGTGTACCGCTTGCGTCTGGCCGGAGCCGGAAATATCATCCAGTTCGCCTTCCACTGAAAACAGCGCCGTGGTCTTGATGTCGGCAGGGCGGACCCGCTCAATCTTGCCATTCACACCCTTGATGTCCCAGGTGCCATTGACCAGACTGAAATCCTGAAACACGACCTTAATGGTCTCCAGGTAGTAGTCGGCGTCCATGTCCAGCACCGCGTTGTATTCGTCGTAAAACTTGCGATGGGCCTCGGTGCTGGCGTCGTCGCCTTTGATCAGGTCCTTGAAATAGTCGTAATGGCTGTTGGCGTGGTTGCTGGGGTTCATGGCCACAAAGCCGGTGTGCTGCAGAAAGCCCGGGTAGACGCGACGACCACCGCCGGGGAAGTTAGCCGGAACCCGATAGATCACATTGTTTTCGAACCAGCTATGACTCTTGTTCATCGCCAGGTTGTTGACCGCGGTAGGCGACAGGCGTGCGTCAATGGGGCCACCCATCATGGTCATGGATAACGGCGTGGTCTCACCACGGCTGGCCATCAGGGACACCGCAGCCAGCACCGGCACGGTGGGCTGGCAGACGCTCATGACATGGCAGTTGCCATACTTGCCCTGCACGTGGCGGATGAACTCCTGCACGTAATTGACATAGTCGTCCAGGTGGAATTCACCATCGGACAGGGGCACGAGGCGCGCATTCTTCCAGTCGGTGATGTAGACCTTATGGTCTTTCAGCATGGTCTTGACGGTGTCGCGCAGCAGGGTAGCGTAGTGACCGGACAAAGGAGCCACGATCAAGACCGCAGGCTGGTCCTTGATTTTTTCGAGCGTAGTCTGGTCGTCGGTGAAGCGCTTGAAGCGGCGCAACTCGCAGAAGGGTTTGTTGATCTCCACACGCTCATGGAGGGCTACTTCGACGCCGTCGACGTCAATGGTGCGCAGGCCAAACTCGGGTTTTTCGTAGTCCTTGCCCAAGCGGTGCATCAGGTCGTAGCTTGCTGAAATGCGTTGGGCAAACGGGTTTTGACCGGCCAGGCTCAGCGGATTCGCGAATACTTTGGAGGCAGTCTGAGCCATGTCTGAAAACGGCTCCATCAGTGACCGCTGGGTTTCGTAGAACTGGTACAGCATGGGGGACTCGCTTTCGAAATCGTTTCACGCAAAAAAATGTTGCAGTGCAATATAACATTTTCGCAGGATTTCAGGGTGGGTGATTGCGTCTAGGATGTCGCCAATGTTTCAGGTTTTTGTAAGGATTTCCATGGGTGAGTTATGCATGCCTCGCGCACAAGCCCGAGGCACGGAGGTCGTTTGATCCAATTGGTCAGACTACCTTGGCAATGGAGGCGCACACATAGTCGATGTTTTTGCTGTTCAGCGCGGCCACGCACATGCGGCCGGTGTCGGTGCCGTAGACGCCAAACTCGGTGCGCAAGCGCACCATCTGGTCCTTGGTAAGGCCGGAATAGCTGAACATACCGATCTGGGTGGTGATGAAGGACATGTCCTGCTTGACGCCCGCTGCCTTGAGGCCATCGACAAGTTTCTGGCGCATGGCCTTTATGCGCACCCGCATTTCGCCCAGTTCCTTCTCCCACAGCGCCCGCAGTTCGGGGTTGCCCAGGACGGCTGCGACTACGGCGCCGCCGTGGATAGGCGGGTTGGAGTAGTTGGTCCGTATCACGATTTTGAGTTGGCTCAGCACGCGGCTAGTCTCTTCTTTGTCTTTGCACAGCACGGACAGGCCGCCCACGCGCTCACCGTACAGGCTGAAGCTCTTGGAGAACGAGGTGGAAACGAAGAAGTTGAGGCCGGCAGCAACAAATTTCTGGATCACGGCACCATCTTCTGCAATGCCGTAGCCAAAGCCCTGGTAGGCCATGTCCAGGAAAGGGGTCAGTTCCTTGGCTTTCACCACCGCAATCACCTGGTCCCACTGGGCGGGGGTGATGTCATAGCCGGTGGGGTTGTGGCAGCAGGCGTGCAGCACGACGATGGTGCCGGCAGCGGCGGCGTTCAGGCTGGCCAGAAAACCCTCGACGTTGACACCGCGCTTGGCCGCGTCGTAGTACGCGTAGGTGTCCACCTCGAAACCGGCGTTGGTGAACAGGGCGCGGTGGTTTTCCCAACTGGGGTCCGAAATCAGCACTTTGGCGTTAGGACTGACGCGCTTCAGGAAGTCGGCACCGATCTTCAGGCCACCGGTGCCACCAATGGCTTGCACGGTGGCCACGCGACCGGACGTAACGGGTTCGCTGTCGGCACCAAACACCAGCGCCTTGACGGCGTTGTCGTAGGCCACGATGCCGTCGATGGGCAGGTAGCCACGGGCGGTGGGCTTGTCCATCATGGTTTTTTCAGCGGCCTGCACGCACTGCAAGAGGGGCAACTTGCCGTTATCGTCAAAATACACTCCCACACCCAGGTTGACCTTGGCGGGGTTGGTGTCAGCGTTGAATTGCTCGTTCAAACCCAGAATTGGGTCGCGGGGGGCCATTTCGACGGCGGAAAAGAGAGACATAGCAAGGTCCTGTGAGAAAAATGGGGAGGCCACGCGGCGATGCGCAGGCTGCAGGCCTGATTCTACCGGCGCTAGCCTGCGGATCGCCTGACGGGCGATGCGGATCGTGCATGGATTGGGCAACCCGAACCGTGTGCCTTTGGGTGTACGTGTTCAGTTTTGCAGGACCTGTTGCAGCCCGGGCGGAATGCGCGCCGGTTTCATGGTTTTTCCGTCCACCCAGCCAATGCGCACCGACCCGGTGCATAGCGGTGTGGAGACACCATCGTTCCTATGCGCCAAAAGGCGGGCTTCCTGCCGGATGGTGAAAGACGAGCGGCCCAGGTCGGCCAGCTGGGCGGTTACCAGCAATTGGTCGTCCAGGCGGGCCGAGCGCAGGTATTTGATATTCGCTTCACTAACCACAAAGATGCAGCCGGTGGTCTCTTGCAACAGCCGTTGCTCCAGCCCCAATGCCCGCAGCCATTCGGTACGGGCCCGCTCGAAATACTTCAGGTAATTGGCATAGAAAACGATGCCTCCGGCATCCGTGTCTTCCCAGTACACGCGGATCGGCCAGGAAAAAATATTTGACTCAGGGCTTGCTGGAGTAGGGTGCATGCGCGCCATTGTTGCAGACCACTCTGGCAGGATCGCGGGGCATTGGGTACCATGCCCGGTTGCCCTGCGCTTTTTAGCCCCAGCTTTTGGAACCTATTGCCCATGTCTTCACCTGTCAGCGTCGCACTTCCTGCCCATTCTGTGGGCGACCAACCGGTCGGTACCGGGCCGGCCGGCGTTTTCTTGCGTTTCCCGGACTCTCCATTCGAGCTGTACCAACCCTATCCGCCTGCAGGGGATCAGCCCGAAGCCATTGACCAGTTGGTTGAGGGTGTTAATGATGGTGAAGTGTTTCAGACACTACTGGGCGTGACGGGTTCGGGCAAGACCTTCACCATGGCCAATGTAATTGCCCGGTTGGGGCGCCCGGCCATCGTGTTTGCACCCAACAAGACGCTGGCGGCGCAGTTGTACAGCGAGTTCCGCGAGTTCTTCCCCAAGAATGCGGTGGAGTATTTCGTCAGTTACTACGACTACTACCAGCCTGAGGCCTATGTGCCGCAGCGTGATTTGTTTATCGAGAAGGACTCGGCCATTAACGAGCACATCGAGCAGATGCGCCTGTCCTGCACCAAGAGCATCCTGGAGCGGCGCGATGTGGTGATCGTTGCAACGGTCTCCGCCATCTACGGTATCGGCCAGCCCGAGGCCTACCACAAGATGATCATGACCCTGAGGGTAGGGGACAAGCCAGGCCAGCGCGACCTGATCGCGCAACTGGTGCGCATGCAGTACCAGCGCAACGATATGGATTTTTCGCGGGGTACCTTTCGCGTGCGGGGCGACACGATTGACGTGTTTCCGGCCGAGCACAGCGAGATGGCAATCCGCATCGAACTGTTTGACGACGAGATCGAGACACTTCAGCTCTTTGACCCCTTGACCGGGCGGATACGCCAGAAGATCCCCCGCTTCACGGTCTACCCCAGCAGCCACTACGTGACGCCACGCGAGCAGGTGCTGGCGGCGGTGGAGACCATCAAGGTCGAGCTGGCGGAGCGTTTAAAGTTTTTTGTGTCGGAAGGGAAACTTGTCGAAGCACAGCGCCTGGAGCAGCGCACACGCTTTGATCTGGAAATGCTCAGCGAAGTGGGGCATTGCAAGGGCATCGAAAACTACTCTCGCCACCTCAGCGGCTCTGCGCCGGGCGAGCCGCCGGCCACTCTAACGGACTATCTGCCCAAGGATTCGGTGATGTTTCTAGACGAGTCCCACGTGTTGATCGGCCAGTTTGGCGGCATGTACAACGGCGACCGTTCGCGCAAGACCACGCTGGTGGAATACGGCTTTCGCCTGCCCAGCGCGCTGGACAACCGGCCGTTGAAATTCGAAGAATTTGAAACCAAGATGCGACAGGCCATCTTTGTTTCCGCTACGCCGGCCCAGTGGGAACAGGACCATGCGGGCAAGGTGGTAGAGCAATTGGTGCGCCCCACCGGGCTGGTGGATCCCGAGGTTGAGGTGCGTCCCGCCACCCACCAGGTGGACGATGTGCTGCAGGAAATCCGAATCCGGGTCGAGAAGAGCGAGCGCGTCCTCATCACCACGCTGACCAAGCGCATGGCAGAACAATTGACCGACTACCTAAGCGACAACGGCGTCAAGGTGCGCTACCTGCACAGCGATGTGGACACCGTCGAACGGGTCGAGATCCTGCGTGATCTGCGGCTGGGCGCCTTTGACGTGCTGGTCGGCATCAACCTGTTGCGCGAGGGGCTGGACATTCCCGAAGTGTCTCTGGTCGCCATTCTGGACGCCGACAAGGAAGGCTTTTTGCGTTCCGAGCGGTCGTTGATCCAGACTATCGGCCGTGCGGCCCGCAACCTCAATGGACGCGCCATTTTGTATGCGGACAAAATGACCAACTCCATGGAGCGCGCCATCGGTGAGACCGAACGCCGACGCAAAAAGCAGGTGGCCCACAATTTGGTGCACGGCATCACGCCCCGGTCTATCGTCAAACAGGTGCGTGACCTGATTGACGGGGTTTACAGCGAAAAGGCTGGCAAAGAGGCGGATCGGCTCGAGCGAGATGCACTGCAGCGTGCGCAGGTGGAGGACATGAGCGAGAAAGACATTTCTCGTGAAATTAAGCGACTGGAGAAGCAGATGATGGAACACGCCCGCAATCTGGAGTTCGAAAAGGCGGCCCAAGTACGCGATCAACTGGGTATTTTGAAGCAGCAGGCCTTCGGTGCACCGGGTAGCGACAACATCGTCCCCATGGGCGCGGGTGGCAAATAATTGAAGAAGGTGACTGGCCAGTCTAATTACCCGAGCAAAATACTTGGTTTCTTGTTATACTTGACCCAGTTAGTCAACCAAGTGCGACTGAAGGAGTTCTCCATGCGCCTCACCACCAAAGGCCGCTTCGCGGTCACCGCGATGATTGACCTGGGTCTGCGCCAAAGCGGTGGCCCTGTCACTTTGGCCGCCATCAGCCAGCGTCAGCAGATTTCACTGTCGTATCTCGAGCAACTGTTTGGAAAGCTGCGTCGGCATGAACTGGTGGAGTCTACCCGTGGTCCCGGCGGCGGTTACACACTGGCCCGAAAAGCGTCGGATATTACTGTTGCAGACATTATCGTCTCTGTGGACGAGCCCATTGATGCTACCCATTGCGGTGGCAAGGAAAATTGTTTGGGTGAGGGGGCTCGTTGCATGACGCATGACCTGTGGGCCTCGCTCAATGTGCGCATGGTGGAGTTTCTGGACTCGGTGACCTTGCAAAAGCTGGTCGATGACCAGCTTGCCAAGGGCCTGCAAGTGGAAGACAAGCCCAGTGTCAAGCGTGCTATTTCGGCCATGCCGCAAAGTAAGCCGATTCGCATCAATGCACCCAATTCGGTGTTTGCCCTGGGCAACGCGTTTTCTAAAACTTGAAACATTGCGGGACAGACCGCAGCCTGCAAAGCGGGCCAGCTCTGTCTTCAACCGATTAATAAAGAGCAAGCTATGGAAACTACTCCCCATTTTCCGATCTACATGGACTACAGCGCCACCAACCCCTGCGACGAGCGGGTTGTGGATGCCATGGTGCCCTGGTTGCGCAACCACTTTGGCAACCCCGCGTCGCGTAGCCACGCCTGGGGTTGGGAGGCCGAAGCGGCCGTCGAGAATGCACGGGGCCAAGTAGCTGCGCTGATCGGCGCGGACCCGCGCGAGATCGTCTGGACCTCAGGGGCTACCGAGTCGAACAACCTGGCCATCAAGGGTGCGGCGCACTTTTACCAGTCCAAGGGTAAGCATCTGATTACGGTCAAGACCGAGCACAAGGCGGTGCTGGATACCTGCCGTGAACTCGAACGCCAGGGGTTCGAGGTGACCTACCTCGACGTGCAGGAAGACGGATTGGTCAACCTGGATGTCTTCAAGGCTGCCATTCGCCCGGACACCATCCTGGCCAGCGTGATGTATGTGAACAATGAGATTGGTGTCATACAGGACATCGCTGCCATCGGCGCGGTGTGCCGGGAAAAGGGCATCATCTTCCACGTGGACGCGGCCCAGGCTACTGGCCGTGTGGAGTTTGACCTGTCGAAACTGCCGGTGGATTTGATGAGTCTGACCGCGCACAAAACCTATGGTCCCAAGGGCATTGGTGCCTTGTTTGTGCGCCGCAAGCCCCGCGTGCGCTTGGAAGCCCAGATGCACGGTGGCGGCCACGAGCGCGGCATGCGCAGCGGCACCTTACCCACCCACCAGATCGTTGGCATGGGCGAGGCCTACCGCATTGCCAAGGACGAGATGGCGGCCGAGAACGTTCGCATTCAAGCACTGCATGACCGCATGCTGGCGGGCCTCAAGGACGTGGAACAGGTGTTCATCAATGGCCACGTGACCCAGCGTGTGCCCCACAACCTGAATATGAGCTTCAATTACGTTGAAGGCGAGTCGCTGATCATGGGCATCAAGGGGCTGGCGGTGAGTAGTGGCTCGGCCTGTACCTCGGCATCGCTAGAACCTAGTTACGTATTGCGCGCCCTAGGACGCAGCGACGAACTGGCCCATAGCAGCCTGCGCATGACCATTGGTCGCTGGACCACCGAGGCGGAAATCGACTACGCCATCGACACCATCAAGAAGAACGTCGCCAAGCTGCGCGATCTCAGCCCACTGTGGGAGATGTACCAGGACGGCGTTGACATCAGTTCAATCCAGTGGGCCGCACATTAAAGAGGTAATCAAAATGGCATATTCTGAAAAAGTCGTAGACCACTACGAGAATCCCCGCAACGTCGGCAGTTTTGAAAAAGGCGACGACAGTGTCGGTACCGGCATGGTCGGTGCGCCCGCCTGTGGCGATGTCATGAAGCTGCAGATCAAAGTCAATCCACTGACTGGCGTGATTGAAGATGCACGCTTCAAGACCTATGGCTGCGGTTCGGCCATCGCATCCAGTTCGCTGGTGACCGAATGGGTCAAGGGCAAGACACTGGACGAGGCGGCAGCGCTGAAAAACAGCCAGATCGCCGAAGAGCTGGCGTTGCCGCCTGTCAAGATCCATTGCTCCATCCTGGCCGAAGACGCCATCAAGGCCGCCGTGGATGACTACAAGAAAAAGCACCTGAACTGATATGGCGGTCACCCTGACGGAAGCCGCTGCGCGCCATGTGACGCGCTACCTGACCAAGCGTGGCAAAGGCGTTGGTGTGCGCCTGGGCGTCAAAACCACCGGGTGCTCCGGCCTGGCCTACCAATTGGAGTACGTGGATGAACTGGCACCCGAGGACTTGATCTTCGAAGGCCATGGCGTCAAGGTGCTGGTGGACCCCAAGAGCCTGGCCTATATCGATGGCACCGAGCTGGATTTTGTGCGCGAAGGCCTGAACGAAGGCTTTCGCTTCAACAATCCGCGTGAGCGCGACAAATGCGGCTGTGGCGAGTCGTTTCGCGTATGAACCTGCAGTCCGACGATTTCGAGCTGTTCGGGCTCACCCAGCAGTTTGCGCAGGATCGCGCGGCACTGGACGCGCGCTGGAAGGATTTGCAGCGCGAGGCACACCCTGACAAGTTCGCCGCGCAGGGTGATGCCGCGCAACGCGTGGCCATGCAATGGTCGGTACGCATCAACGAAGCCTACCAACGCCTGCGGGACCCGCTCAAGCGAGCCGCCTATTTGTGTGAGCTGGCGGGCTCACCGGTCAACGCACACAGCAACACGGCCATGCCGGCAGCGTTCCTGATGCAGCAAATGCAGTGGCGCGAAGACCTGGACGAGGCCCGCAGCGACGAGGCGCTTGCCGCGCTGCGTGACAATGTGGATGCCGCCCAGCGCGATTTGCTCCACGAGTGCGCCACGCGCATCGACGCACTGCGTGATTTCCCTGCTGCCGTGCAGTCGGTTCGCGCACTCATGTTCATTGAAAAGTTCGGGCACGATCTCGACCTGGCCTTCGACAAACTGGAAACCTGAAACCCCGCGGAGCGGCCGGCATGGCGCGCTCCCATTTGATTGCATATGGCGCTTCTACAAATCTCCGAGCCCGGCCAGGCGCCCAATCCACACCAACGTCGCATCGCCGTGGGTATTGACCTGGGAACCACCCACTCCTTGGTGGCAGCGGTACGCCATGGCGTAGCCGAATGCCTGCCTGACAACGAGGGGCGGGTCATCCTGCCGTCCGTGGTGCGCTATTTTGCCGGTGGCGGGCGTGACATCGGCTACCCCGCGCAGGCGGCGCTGGCCAGTGACCCCGAGAACTCAATTGCTTCGGTTAAACGCTTCATGGGCCGCAGTCTGGCCGACGTTGTGGGTGCCGACAAGCTGCCGTATCGCTTTGCCGACCACCCGGGCATGCTGGGCGTGCTCACCGTCGCTGGCGAAAAATCTCCGGTCGAGGTTAGCGCCGATATCCTGGCCACCCTGCGCTACCGGGCCGAAGACACTTTCAATGACGACCTGTTTGGCGCGGTCATCACCGTGCCGGCCTACTTTGACGATGCCCAACGCCAGGCCACCAAGGATGCGGCCAAG
>CAINUX010000239.1 GCA_903853895.1 uncultured beta proteobacterium
CGCGATGACAGAGGTAGGCAGGCTCAAGGCCGTAATGAGCGTGGAGCGCCAGGAATTCAGGAACGCGTAGACCACAAAAATGGTCAACACCGCACCCAGAATCAAGGATTCGATCACGTTGTTAAGGCTGCGCTGTGCATCCACGCCACCGTCGCGTGTGATTTCCAGCTTGGTGCCAGGGTGGTCCTTTTCGAGCTCGGTATTGACCTCCTTGACCATTTTGCGAATCTCATCGGCCACACTGACGGTGCTGGCCTCCCGCGAGCGGGTTACAAACATGCCAACATTGGGTTTGCCGCTGCGAATGCTGAAGCTATTGATATCGGCAAAGCTGTCATTGATGGTTGCCACGTCTGCCAGGCGCACGACTTGCCCGCCGAAACGTTTGACCACGATGCTCTGAAATTCGGCCGGCGACTCAATGCGACCGACCAGGCGAATACTCTCTTCATCGAGAGCACCCTGCACCTTGCCGACTGGCGCATTGGTGTTCTGGGCGCGCACTGCGGCCACCACTTCGCCCACGGATACATTGTGCTCGCGCAGTTTTTCAGCGCGGAGCAGTACCGACAGTTCGCGTTTGAGTGACCCGTTGATGTTGACACTGGCCACGCCCGGGATACCGCGGAGTTTGTCCGCCAGCACATCCTCCGCCAGGCGCGAGATCTCGGCATGCGTCTGCGTACTGGAAGACAGCGCCATGTTCATGATGGGCTGGGCCGATGGATCGTAACGGCGTAGCACGGGTTCGCGCATTTCGGTCGGCAGCTTGTAGCGTGCGCTGGAGATCACGTTGCGCACTTCGTCCGACGCCTCGATCATGTTCTTTTTGAACGAGAAGATCACGTCAAACCGTGCGTTGCCCTCGGTGGCGTTGGAATAGACCTCGGTCACGCCGGAAATACTTTGCAGGGATTTTTCGATGCGGTTGACGATCTCACGCTCCACCGTATCGGGTGATGCGCCGGGGTAGGCAATATTCACAAACAGGCCCGGCACTTCGACGTCCGGATTCTGGTTGACGCGCAGTTTGCTCATGGCCAGAAGCCCCAGAGCCATCAACGCAATGATCAGGACAATGGTCGCGGTGGGCCGCTTGATACTGAAGTTGGACAGAAACATGCTTATGTTCCTTTGGCAGTCGAGGCTGCAGACGCCGCACCCACAGGTGGTTTTGCGCTGGCGAATTCAGCGCTTTGGCCCTCTTTGAAGCTGGAGCTGGGCGCGCGCAAGATGACGTCACCTTCAGCCAGACCGCTGCGCACTTCGTAGTTGCCGGTGCGGGGGTCGCGGGAGCCAACCGTCAGATCGACCTGGCTCAAAGTGTTGTCCTTGACCCGCCAGACCGACGCCTTGTCACCGGCCTTCACCAGCACGGACTCTGGCAGCGTCAGCGCTTTGACGCTGCTGGCTTCAATCGTGCCTTCGGCATAGAGGCCCGCCACGCGTGGCTGCTTGTCGCCGATAAAGCTGACCAGAACCTCCACCTGGCGCGTGACATCATTGGCGCTCGGGTCTACACGGGTGACCTTGCCGCGAAACTCCAGGCCGGCATATCCGTTGATGCGAAAGCTGACGGACTGTCCCACAGAAACCACACTGATCTTGTCGGCCGATACCCGCCCTGCAAAACGCATGCTGGTCGGGTCAATTACCTTGAGCAATTCCTTGCCAATCGACGCGGTGTCGCCAGCCGACACCTTGCGGTCGCTGACCACACCGTCGAACGGTGCCCGCACGATGGTGCGTTCCAATTGTTGACGGGCCACGACTGCGCGGGCGGTGGATGCCGAGAGTTCGCTTTGCGCACCGTTGCGGCGCACCTCGGCATCGTCCAGCGCTTGCAAGGATGTCATGCCTGACGCGCGCAGCGTTTTGAGGCGCTGTACATTGCGCTCAGCCTGATCCAGAGATTGCGCCGCATTGCGCGCGTTGTCTTCGGCAGAACGCAGGTTGTCCTGAATCGAGGTTTGGTCCAGGCGCAGCAATACATCGCCACGGCGTACCACATCACCGTTTTCCTTCAGGACTTGCAACACGACGGCCGACACTTCTGCCCGCAAATCAGCCTTGCGTTCGGGCTGGATGGAGCCTGTTACGACCGGGCCCGAAGCCAGGGCGTTTGATCCAATGGTGAGGATGTCCTCCGGCGCAATCACGAGCTTGGCGGGTGCGGCGGTGGCGTCTTTCTTGTCACCTTTGCCTGGGAATTTGTCGCATGCCGTCAGGCTTGTGGCCATCGCAACAACGAGTAGAAGGGGACGCAGCATAGAGAACTCTCCGTGTGGGAAATGGGAATTTTGGGGCGTGGGATGCTTGATAAACATCAACTTTTCACGCAAGGTCACGATTATGGCGTCAATGCCATTTTTATGTCACCGTTGCGCAACGGCCCTGTCGGGCAGACAAACTTAGGTGTTTTTGGGCTGGGCGGCCTTGACTCGTGCGGTGGCATTTGCATTTGGAAGGGCGGACTTGTGTCCGATCACGACGACCGTCGGAAGTTCAATACTGCGCAGCACTGGCGTTGGTGCGGTCTGCATGCCCACGACGACGAGGCTGAACAGAGCCATGGAGACCATGGTGCTCACGTTCAGGGCAAGGATTTTGGAAGCGGTGCGTGTGGTCATGGTGAACTCCGTGTTGCGATGGGTTGAACTGTAAATACAGCGGGTTCCCAATGCATTCGCTTTGCGACCATCCGCCACCCAGGCAGGACGACCCGTCGGTTTTTGGGGATGGATGGCGGCTAGCCGGCCGGTGAAGTCAGGCCCGACCGGGTGCTAGAGACGTTCGGCCAGGGCCATGACCAGAGATACTGTCACGATGGCCAGTGCCGTGGAGACTGCAACGCCGGCCGTGACCAGTTCTTCTGCCACCTGGTAGCGTTGGGAGAACATGAAGACATTGGCTCCGATGGGCAATGACGCGGTGACCACCAGCACGGTGAGCGGCAGGCCGTGCAGGCCCATCACCAGTCCCACGGTTGCGACCAGGGCGGGGAGTGCCAGGTTTTTCAGCAGCGCCAGCCCCAGCGCCCCCTTGAGGTGTATACCAATACGCGCACTGGCCAAGGTTGCTCCCACCAGTAGCAGAGCCATCGGCCCCATCGCATTGCCCAGCAATTGCAGCGGCCGGTCCAGCACGGTTGGCATCACCAGGCCGGTCTGGGCAAACAGGAGGCCCACCAGAATGGGCAGCGGTACCGGGTGCAATATTCCGCTGCGCAAGGCGTCCAGCACTGGTTTACGCCAGGCCGCCCGGGTACCCGGTTCCATGGTGTTGACCGCAGCTTGGCGGGCGACGGCCAGCTCCAGTGCAATGGTGGCCATGGTGAGCAGAATCAGGGCGTGCAATGAAATGATGGTGAACAGCGTCACCATGCCCGACTCTCCGTAGGCCAGGCCAATCAGGGGCACACCGATGGCCACGGTATTGCTGAAGGTGGCGGCCAGGGCCAGCACGGTCGCACGCTGAGACGCCCGTCGCCAAACCAGCATGACCAGAAACAACCCGATCACCGCGACAAAGTAAGCGACGACCGGTTTGAAGTCCAGCCGCTCCACGTGGACTGTGCTCATGGTGCGGAACAGCAGGGCCGGGGTCAGCACCATGAACACCAGTCGACCCAAGTCTTTTGTGGCCTCAGCCCTCATCCATCCTGCGCGACACGCTATGAAACCAATAGCAATCAGGATGACGACGGGGAGCAGGGACGACAGGACGATGGAATGCATGGGGATGGCACGTGCCAGAAAGGCTGATTCTCCCTGATCGTCGCGCCTGTCCGGACTGCGGGGGCTTTTGGCGAAGCCCCCGCACGGGTGTCAGACCAGGCCGCTGCTCACCGCCAGCAGGTATCCGACCAGGCAGGACGTGCCCACGCCGATCAGCCCTGGCACGATGAAGCTGTGGTTGATCACATACTTGCCGATACTGGTTGTGCCCGAGCGGTCAAACTGGATGGCTGCCAGGTCGCTGGGGTAGGTGGGCAGGATGTAGTAGCCATAAGAGGCTGCAGCAAACGCCACGATGTAGCCCGGCGGGACACCAATCGCCAGACCCACAGGAACCATGGCACTGATGGCCGCCGCTTGCGAGTTGACCAGCTTGGAGACCAACAATAGGGCGATGGCGTAGGTCCAGGGTTGGGTCTTGACCAGGTCGGTCAGGGCCGCCTTGAGTTCAGGCAGATGGGCTTCAAACACGGTGTCGGCCATCCAGGCAATCCCGAAGACTGCCACCACGGCAACCATTCCGGCCCGAAACACTTCGGTCTTGCCGATGGTCGAGGGGTCGGTTTTGGTGAACACAATCATTAGCGCGCCGGCCAGGAGCATGAACATCTGGATTGTCAGCACCATGGACAGCGGCTTGCCGCCGATCAACGGACGCAATGACGTAAAGGCGCCCAGCATGGCCACCACGGCTATGGAGCCGACAAAGATCCACATGGCTGTCCATTGGCTGGTGGTGAGCTGTTTGCCCATCAGCGTGGCGCTCTCACCATAGATGATCTGGTGCTGTGCCGGGTCGGTCAGGCGCTTCTGGAACACGGCGTCGTCGGCCAGGTCCTTGCCGCGGAACCAGCTAAAGATGCCGATCAACAGCACACCCGCAAGAGTCGACGGGATGGTGATCGATAGCACCTGGATGAAGTCGATCACATTGCCGTTGACGGGAGCCTTGGCGAGAAACGCGACCAGTGACACCACAGCCACGGATACCGGGCTGGCCAGAATGCCCATCTGACTGGCCACGGATGACGCCGCCATGGGCCGCTCGGGCCGGATGTCGTTCTTGATGGCGATGTCGTAGATGATGGGCAGCATGGTGTAGACCACATGGCCTGTGCCGCACAGAATGGTGAGCAGGCAGGTCGTGAACGGTGCCAGGATGGAGATGTATTTGGGGTTGTTGCGGAGAATTTTTTCCGCGCCTTTGAGTAACACTTCCAGACCACCGGACGCCTGCAACGTGGCCGACGCGGCCACCACGGCGATGATGGTCAGCATCACATCCACGGGCGGCTTGCCGGGAGGCAGCTTAAAGGCAAAAGTCATGATGACAATGCCAATGCCGCCCAGCAGCCCAAGTGCCACGCCACCCTTTCTGGCGCCATAGAACAGGCAAACCAGAATGATGGCAACTTGTAAAAGAATATCCATGGAAACGCTCCTTTGGTTGAGCGCAACTGTATTCCTGATTAGGGTAAACCCGCATATGGAATGGAGTGAACTTGACTTGCATCAATCAATTAGATGCCCCGCCCGTTGCGATCTGGTGTGCTGAATAATCCTCACATGGCTTTCACTCCCTCCGACATCGTCCTATGCACGTTGAATGCCAAGTACATCCACGCTTCACTGGGTCTGCGCTACCTGTTGGCCAACATGGGGGATCTGGAGGAGCGCACCGTGTTGCGCGAGTTCACCATCGCCCGCAAACCGCAGGAACTCGCAGACGAGTTGCTGGCCCTTCAGCCCAGCGTCATCGGGCTGGGTGTCTACATCTGGAACGTGACCGAAACCACGGAACTGGTGCGCCTGCTGAAAACCGCGCGGCCCGAGGTAAAGATCGTGCTGGGCGGGCCCGAGGTCAGCCACGAATGGAACGAGCAGGCCATCGTGCAGCTGGCGGATCATGTGATCACAGGCTGGGGCGATGTGAGCTTTCCCACGCTGTGCAGGGCGCTGCTGCACGGGCCGCAGCCGCTGATGAAGGTGCTGGCGGGCGATCAGCCAGACCTTGACACCCTGGTCCTGCCCTATTCCCGCTACACCGATGATGACCTTGCGCACCGCCTGTTGTATGTGGAAGCCTCGCGCGGCTGCCCGTTCAAGTGCGAGTTTTGTCTGAGTTCGCTGGACAAGTCGGCCAAGGCGTTTGCGCTGGAACCGTTTTTAGCGGAGATGGACAGTCTGTACAAGCGCGGCGCGCGCAATTTCAAGTTTGTGGACCGCACCTTTAACCTGAAGGTGGAAACCTCGGCGCGCATCCTGCAGTTCTTCCTGGAGCGCTTGACCGACGACCTGTTCGTGCACTTCGAGGTCATCCCCGACCATTTGCCGGATCGACTCAAGGCGTTGATTGCGCAGTTTCCACCGGGTGTGTTGCAGTTGGAGGTGGGCATCCAGACTTTCAATGTTGAGGTGCAGCAGCGCATCTCGCGCCGCCAGGACAACGGTAAGACCGTGGCCAATCTGGTCTGGCTGGTGCAACAGTCCGCAGCGCACCTGCACACCGACCTGATCTTTGGCTTGCCCGGCGAAACGCTGGAGAGTTTTGCCGCCGGTTTTGACCGTCTGCACGCCTTGCATCCGCACGAGATTCAACTAGGCCTGCTGAAGCGGCTGCGTGGCACGCCCATCGCGCGACATTCCGCGGCCCACGGTATGGTGTACGACGCACGGCCACCGTACGCGGTGCAGCAGACTGCCGTGGTCGATGCGGCTACCGTGCAGCGCTTTGTCCGACTGGCACGCTATTGGGACATGGTGGCCAACTCAGGCCGCTTTGCCCGCACGTTGGACGTCTTGCTTGACGGTGCGTCTGCTTTTGCGGCATTTCTGGCATGGAGCGACTGGTTGTGGGACACCACGGGCAAGACCCATGGTCTGACCCCGGAGGACTTGGTCGATGCACTATTTGACTACCTGTCCGGCCCGCTCGCGTTACCCGCGGAGGTCGCGCGCCAGCTGTTGCTGCAGGACTATGTCGGCAGCGGCGCCCACGCCCGCCCGCACTGTCTGCGCGCAGTGCTACCCCGTCCGGCTGAGCCGCAGCACAGCATCAAGACCCGCCAGTTGGCACAGCGTCAGGCGCAACATGGCCGAAGGGTCGGGTGAGTGCGCCTTGACCGCAGACCACGAGGCGCAGATACTTCTGCCCATGCCGAACCCCACACCCCCGCCGCAAGCGCTGGCCACTGAAGTTCCGCCGGTTCGCGCGGCGTACCTGTCCGCTGCGTTGCGGGACCTGGATGCATGGACGCGCTATTTTCGGGATGCGCCCATTCCGGTGTTGGCCAGTACATCGCGTGCGATTGAGGTTTTGCGTGCAGACGAAGACAACGTCGATGCCAACATGCTGGCCGAGGTGATCGAAGCGGATCCTCTGATGACGTTGAAGCTGCTGGCGCATGTTGCCGGCAAGCGCCGCCCGGGCACTTTTACGCAAACCGAGAGCGTGACCACCTCGCTGGTGATGACCGGCATTTCCCCGTTCTTCAACAGCTTTGGCGTGCAGCCCACCATTGAAGACTGGTTGCAAGACCAGCCGCAGGCACTGGAAGGACTGCAGGCGCTGTTGCGTCGCTCCGAAAGGGCGGCGCACTTTGCCCATGGCTTTGCGGTGCACCGCGGCGACACCGATGTCGGGGTGATTCGCCTGGCGGCGTTTCTGTATGACTTTGCAGAAATGCTGATGTGGTGTCATGCGCCAACGCTGCAGCTATACATTGCTCAGGCACAACGGGCCGACCCCACACTGCGTACCGCAACCGTTCAACGTGGCGTGCTCAACATTGAACTGGACGATCTGCGCCAGACCTTGATGAAGATGTGGCACCTGCCGGAGCTGCTGGTGCGCATCAGCGACAACCGCCATGCCGACCAGCCCATCGTGCGCAACGTTGTTCTGGCCGTGCGTCTGGCGCGTCACACGACGCAAGGCTGGGACAATGCGGCACTCCCGGACGACATCGAAGACATCGCCAAACTGCTGAACTCGGTGCCTCGGGTGACGCTGGCATTTGTCCGGAAAATTGACAGCTCGGTCTAGACGGTTGCACGTACCTACTGCGTGACACCCATGCGGCGTAGCAGGGGCAGCCGTTTGGACAAAAACGCAGAGGCCTGGGCTGCCAACTCTGCGAGGTTGGCCTCCTTTGTTTCCAGAGGTTTTCCCTCCTTGAGAATGCGCTGCCCGCCCGCCAGTAACACCTGCCAGACAAAGTCTGCCAGGGCCGCCGCGTCGGGTGGTGTATTGGCTGGGCGCTCGTGCAAACACAGCAAAAACAATTGCTCGAAGCGGCTCGCCGCAATGCCTCCTCCGCTCACCGGACTGGCCAGATTCGTGATGTCCGTCCGGTGGCGGGCCAGCTGCATCAGGTACTGGTTCAGCTTCACAGTCAAAGGCCGGGCGCGCAGCGTAACGGCGTCGTTTTGCACTGCGACCACATCGCCCTTTCCAATCAGCAGCATCAGCGCTTCGTTCAATTGGGCGTAGGTGACGGTCCCCTGCACCGCCGGTCCCTGCAACCGTTTCCACAGATCGGCAATGCTGGTCGTCTGGTGGTCCGACAGGGCTTGCAGAACAGGCCGGTAAATCGACTCGGTCAGTGCGGCCTCGCCAACGGTGGCCTGCACCTTCATTGTGACCTGCGCTTCGGGTATCAAGAGCATTACGCGCTGGTGACCCTGCAGCTCTGATTGTTCGGACGCGGCAAGCCTGCGTCCACCCTTGATCCAGTAGTCACGGCGAAACTGCTGGTTGACCAGGAAGTCGCGCACCGTCTCCCGTAACACCGGGTCGGTTTGCTCTTGCAGGAGCGCGGCCTGCTGCGCGGTGAAGTGCAATGACCCCAGGTGGTCCTGGTAGTGTGCCGAGCAGGCAAACCCCAGCTTTGCCGGTTCCAGCCACTGCGCCATCTGGTGGAAGGACATGGGTTGCCAGTGCTGGTTGAAGTACTCATGCGCCAGGTAGTTGCGGTTCATGCCCTGCAGGCGTTTGAGCCGCGTCGCAACCTGGGGGTTGGCCTTCGCATAGTGCGGGTCGGTCGCCATCAGGCGGTCCACAAAAGCCAACGCGCCATCAATCCGATCAGAGGTGCCTTTGCCTGGCACGCCCATCACCTCGGCGTGCAGGGCCATCAGGTCGCGCATGGGCGCCATGGCGGCCCAACCGGGTTGGGTGTTGTAGCTGATGTACAGCACGCCTCCCACCCGCAATTTGCGCCGCACAAAATCCACGATCACCGCCCGGTTCGCATCCGATATCCAGCTCCAGATGCCGTGCAAGCCAATGAAACTGAAGTCCGGCAGGTCGGTGCGCTGGCAAAAGTCAGCAAAGGCATCGTCATACAAGCGCGTTCCCAGCGCGGCTGCACCACTGGCGTTGGCCAGCTCCTGCGCCAGCGCGGCCTGGGCCGGGTTGAAGTCGGTTGCGCACCAGGCGGTGGCGGATGCCGCGGCATGGATGTTGACGCTGACACCCTGACCAAACCCGAGTTCACAGGCCGCGCCGTCGCTGGTCAGCCCCCTGGGGTCCCATCCCGCCTTCAGCAGGGCCAGGCGCGCAACCAGGGGGTTGAGTTCGGAGAAATAACCATAGGTGTAGCCCACATCGGTGGTGTAGCCCTCGGTCCAGTCGGTCATGGTCTTCCTGCAAAGTGGGGTTTAGCGCACCAGCTGGTTGAGCTGGATGATGGGCAGCAGCACGGCCAGCACGATCAGCATCACCACCAGACCCATGACCACAATCAGCAACGGCTCCAGTAGCGTGGCCAGTTGCATGGCGCGGCGCTGCACCTCGGTGCTGAGCTGGCGCGCCGCGCGCTCCAGCATCAGCGGCAATTGACCGGTCTGCTCACCCAGGCGGGCAAACATGCTCAACAGACCCGGAAAGCGCTTTTTTTGCGCCAGCGCCGAGGCCAGTGGTGCCCCCTCGCGCACCAGCACCAGGGCATCGAGCGCATCAGTACGCATGGCCCGGTTGGACAGCGTGTCGGCCGCGGCCTGCAGCGCCTTCAGGATTGGCACACCCGCGGCCGCCAGCATGGACAGCGTGCCGGCAAAGCGTGCGGCGTTGTAGCCACGGGACAACTTACCCAAAATGGGTAAATTAAGCCATGCGGCATCAAATTTTTCACGAAATGTGGCACTAGCCCACGCGAAACGGCCACATATAGCTATCAAAATAATAGCAATTAGCATCATCCAGCCCTGGTTGCGTACAAAGTTGCCCAGGCCCAGCATGATCACGGTCAGCAAGGGTAGAGCCCGCTTGCTGCCGGCAAAAACCTCGGCCACCTGGGGCACCACGTAGCCTAGCAAGAACATCACGATGGTGATGGCCACCAGCGTCACGATGGCCGGGTACAGCGCCGCCCCGATCAGCTGCGACTTCAGCGCCTGGCTCTGCTCCAGGTCATCGGCCAGGCGCTCCAGCACCAGGCCCAGGTTGCCGCTGTGCTCACCGGCACCCACCACGGCGCAATACGTTGGGGCGAACTCGCGCGGGTGCTGCGCCAGCGCCGTGGCAAACGCTGTGCCGCCATTGACCTCGGAGCGCAGCGCGGCCACCAGGTTGCGCTGGCGTTCGTCGTCGGCTTCTTCGGACAGCGCCGTCAGCGCACGCTCCAGTGGCAAACCGGACGACACCAGCCCGGCGATCTGGCGCGTCCAGATGGCCAGTGCCGTCGCATTGAAGACGCGCGAAGTCCACAGCGTCGTGGACTGCCTGGCCGCTTCGGTGCTGCCCGCAGCGCCCGGGACAACCGGCTCCACGCCCAGTGGAACCAGGGACTGGGCGCGCAGCAGGCCGCGTGCGGCCTTTGCCGTGTCGGCGTCTATGACACCCTTGCGGGTGCTGCCTTGGGCATCGAGGGCTTCAAAGGTATAGGCGGGCATGGCTGGATGTTAGCCGCTGATGATCGACGAGGGGCAACCCGCCGTAACGGGCGGGCGGGGCCGTCAAGTTGCTCGGCAGATTCCAGACGCCAAAAAAAATTCCTATCAAAACGTTTGATCTAAAACAATGATCTAGGATAAGTTTAAGAATCAGGGTAAACCCTTTGATCTATATCAATCGGGGTGGGTTTGACCGCGGTTTCAATGGCCCCGGGAATGTCCCCTGCTCCAAATTATTCGATTTCACTATGAAAAAACAAGTTATCGCCGCCGCTGTTTTGTGCACACTCGTGTCTGGCGCTGCCTTCGCCCAACAGGCCAAGGAAGGCCCGTTCATGGTTCGTGCTCGAGCAGTCAGCTTGAACAGCGCCAACGGCGACACCACCGGCTTGGGTTTGTCCATCGACAACAAGTGGATTCCTGAAGTGGACATCAGCTACTTCCTCAGCAAGAATCTGGCAGTCGAGTTGATCCTGACGGTTCCCCAGAAGCAGACATTGACTTCCAGCGCCTTGGGCAAGGAAATCGGTACGCTGGAACACCTGCCACCCACACTGCTGCTGCAATACCACTTTGACAGCAAAGGTGGTGCCAAGCCTTACGTGGGTCTGGGCGTGAACTACACCAAATTCACCGCAGTCAACATCCTGAATGGCGCGGTTGGCCTCAACAGCGACAGCTGGGGCGGCGCCCTGCAACTGGGTGTTGACGTTCCATTGAGCGGCAATATGTACCTGAACTTTGACGTCAAGAAAGTCTTCATCAAGAGCGACGTGTACGTCGGTACTGCGAACGCGGGCACGTTCAAGGTGGACCCGGTTCTTTTCGGTATCGGTTTGGGCTGGCGCTTCTAAGTTTCAAGAGTTTCTCAAAGGTTGGCCCTGCCGCGCGCTGCGTGGCAGGGCTTTTTTATGGGTCCCGAACTAGTGGAAACCCGCGTCTCGATCTGGCACGTCACCCGGGTTTACGTGCATGACAAAGCCAGCCCCACTAATTAACATGCTGAAAACGCACGATCGTGCTTTTTTGATTCAGACCGCCTGACACAAGCAAGCGGTACCGGGTCAGCCAGCGACAGCGCCCCCACCCCAGAGGTCGCACTGCCTTCTCAGACGGATTCCTTTCAACCCCTTGGGCCGCAGAGCCCTATTGGAGACAACTTTGAAAAAAATCGTGATGACCTGGTTGGGTGCCTGCCTGCTGGCCCTTTCCCTTATGCCCACCGCCGCGCTGGCCGTCGGCTATACCCAGACCAAATACCCCATCGTGCTGGTGCACGGCCTGTTTGGCTTTGACAACATTGGCCCCGTGGAATACTGGTACGGCATTCCCTCCGCGCTGCGCGCCGACGGTGCCAAGGTCTACGTGACCCAGGTGTCGGCGGCCAATAGCACCGAGGTGCGTGGTGAACAGTTGCTGACCCAGGTGAAGCAGATCCTGGCCGCTACCGGCGCTGCCAAGGTCAACCTGATTGGCCACAGCCATGGTGGGCCGACCATCCGTTACGCGGCTTCGGTGCGCCCAGATCTGATTGCCTCCGCCACGTCGGTGGGTGGTGTCAACAAGGGCTCTGCCGTTGCGGACGTGTTGCTGAAGGTGGCGCCTCCCGGTTCGCTGTCCAACTCTGTCGTCGTGTCCATCACGAATGGCTTGGCGACGGTCATCAACTTCCTGTCAGGTGGCTCAGGCTTGAACCAGAACGCGCTGGCTGCGGCCCAGTCGCTGAGCACTGCGGGCTCACAGAAATTCAATGCGGCCCACCCGGAAGGCGTGCCCACCACGTCCTGCGGTGAAGGCGCCTACACGGCACGCGGCGTGTCCTACTTTTCGTGGAGTGGTGCCAAGCCCTATACCAACGTGTTCGACATCGTTGATCCTGCGCTGGCCTTGACTTCGCTGGCATTCGGTGGCGCAAAGAACGACGGCCTGGTGGCCAGCTGCTCCAGCCACTTGGGTCGCGTAATCCGCGACGATTACGCCATGAACCACCTGGACGAAGTGAACCAGACTGTGGGCCTGGTCAATCTGTTCGAGACCAACCCGGTGACGATCTACCGTCAACACGCCAACCGGCTCAAAGGACTGGGACTGTAAACCGGCCATGCGCCTGAACCGAAACACCCGTGTCGGCTTGGGCTTGCTCAGTCTGGTTCTGGTGGCAAGCGGTTGGATGGTCTGGTCGCAGACCGAAAGCACCAGTCCAATGCGGTCAGCGGCCGTTGGGCCGGTGAGCCTCTCTGCGCCGTTTGTGCGGTCTATGCAAGATACGCTGCCCGATGGTGATCTGCAGACCATGCAGGGGGGCTCCGGGGCGGGCGCCGCCGGTATCCTGGCCTATGGCGAACTCAGACGACTGTTTGACTACTATTTGAGCGCCGTGGGTGAGCAAAGCATAGAGGTCATCACGCAACACATTCGGGGCGAGCTGGACCGACGCTTGCCTGCACCACAGGCCGCCAAGGCCCAGCGCCTGCTGGCGTTGTACATTGAATTCAAACGCGAGCTGGTGCGTCTGGAAGCCCAGCCCCAGCTGGCCGGAAATGGCATGCAAGCCATACGTGCGCGCTTGCTGGCCATGCAGGACCTGCGCAGTCGATTCTTCAGCGAAGCAGAAACGCAGGGCATGTTTGGCTTTGACGATGCCTACGACACGGACGCCATCGCCCGTCTGGAGATCAGCCAGAACCCTGCCCTCAGTGCCTTGCAGAAGCAGCAGCAGTTGGCGGCGGTGGATGCCGCAATGCCGGTGGATTTGCGAAGGGAGCGCGAGGCCAGCAGCGTCGTGGTGCGAGTGGAGCAGCAAGCCCAGGACCTGCGCTCCAAGGGTGCCAGCGAGGACGACGTCTACCGCATGCGCGCCAAGGAATTCGACCCGCAGGCAGCCGCCCGGTTGGCCGAAGTGGATAGAGAAGAAGTGGCCTGGAAGGCGCGCATTGCCAGATACCAGGACGAGCGAAACAAGTTGCTCAAGGCCCAGACGAACGCAACAGAATCAGAGCGTCAAACGGTGCTGGCCCAACTGCAGCAAACCTACTTTACCGAGGCCGAGCGCCCCCGGTTGGTGGCCTACGAATAGGCCTGCAGGCGCTGGTGCTTGCAGGCTTTAGTGGGTCAGACGCTTGCCGTGGGGCAGACTGGCCAGGCGCGCAAACAGGCTGCGGCAGTAGCCGTTGATCGCCAGGCACTTATTGATCTCATCCACGGGCAAGGGGCCGGATACAACGACGATGTCGTTCGCGCTATCGATGGCGCCGCTGGCACGCAGGCGCCGGCGCGTGTTGCTGGCCCAGGAGTGGATGCGTGTCGGGTTGCCGTGTTCGTGCAGTTCGCCGGTGCGCGCGTCAAATGCGATGGCCACCGTGTCGGTCATCAACCGCAGGCGGTGCTCGCCCGTCACTTTGCTGGGCGGCGTGCTCAAATCGTATAGATGGTAGTTGCCCTGTTTGAGCTGGTATTGAAGTGCCATGGGTTTCCTCGTTGCCACTGATTCTGGATGGCAGCAGAGGCAACGAAAGCAAAAGAAAGCCCCGAAAAACGGGGCAAACCTCAGTCCCGCGTGACGCGGACCAATTCCTCGCGGGAGGTTATGCCGTTTTGCACCAGCCGCTCGCCGTCTTCGCGCATCAGCGTCATGCCACCGGCTTGTGCCGCGGCACGGATGTCGGCTTCGGAAGCCTGGTGGTGAATTTGCGCCCGAATGGCGTCATTGGTAACCAGCAGTTCGAATACGCCAGTGCGCCCCAGATAGCCGGTGTGGCCACATTCCGAACAACCAGACCCATGGCAAGTGGTGCAGAGCTTGCGCAGCAGGCGTTGTGCCAGCACGCCCAGCAAGGAAGAGCTCAACAGGAATGGCTCTATGCCCATGTCGGTGAGACGGGTCACTGCGCTGGCCGCGTCATTGGTGTGAATCGTGGCCAGCACCAGATGACCGGTTAACGAGGCCTGGACGGCGATCTGCGCGGTCTCGAAGTCGCGGATCTCGCCAATCACGATGACGTCGGGGTCCTGGCGCAGTATGGCGCGCAGCGCTTTGGCAAAGTCCAGGTCGATCTTGGCGTTAACCTGCGTCTGTCCCACGCCCGCCAATTCATACTCGATAGGATCTTCTACGGTCATGATGTTCTGGCGCCGTGCGTCCAGCTTTTGCAGCGCGCCGTACAGCGTCGTGGTCTTGCCGGAGCCCGTGGGGCCGGTCACCAGAATGATGCCGTGGGGCTGGGCTACCAGGTGCTCGAATCGCGAAAGCACATCACCCTGCATGCCCACCGATTCCAGACTGAGCTTGCCGCCGCTCTTGTCCAGCAAGCGCAGCACGGCGCGCTCGCCATGCGCGCTGGGCAGGGTGCTGACGCGCACGTCCACGCCGCGGGTGCCGATGCGCAGCGAGATGCGGCCGTCCTGCGGCAGGCGTTTCTCGGCAATGTCCAGGTCGGCCATAATTTTCAGGCGCGAGATCAATGCCGCGTGCAGCGCGCGGTTGGGCTGCACCACGTCGCGCAACGAGCCGTCGACGCGAAAGCGAACGCTGGAGTGGCGCTCATAGGGTTCGATGTGGATGTCGCTGGCGCCATCGCGCGCGGCCTGCGTCAGCAGGGCGTTGAGCATGCGGATGATGGGTGCGTCGTCGGAGGTCTCCAGCAAGTCTTCAATCGCCGGCAGCGCCTGCATCATGCGCGACAGGTCGACATCGGCCTCTACTTCGCTTATGACGGTGGCAGCGCTGGATTCGCTTTGGGCGTAGGCCGCGCTAATGCGCTGGCGCAGCAGTTCAGCAGTCTCGGTCTCCACCTGGGGTACGCCAAACTTGCGCATGACCTCGCCGACCGCACTGCGCCGGGCCTCGGAGTCCAGCGCGTGCAGCCAGAGCGTCAGTGCGCCATCCTGGTCTTCCAGCAGCAGTTCGTGGCTGCGGGCAAAGGCGTAGGGCAAAGGGTACTGCATGGCGTGGCCCACCACTATTTCTTGGGCTGGGCGACTGGGGCTGCGGGCAGGATGGCGGCTTCGTTGACCGGCACTGCACTGCTGTTGGCCGGCTGGACGCTTTGCTGCGAGGCACGCATCAATTCGTAGCGGTCCAGCGACAGACTGTCGGTGGCTGCCGCATCGCGCACCACCACCGGGCGCAGGAAGACCATCAAATTGGTCTTCTTGCGGCTGCGGGTTTCCGACTTGAACAAGTTTCCAAACAGGGGCATGTCGCCCAGGCCGGGAACCTTCTCCTGGTTGCCCGAGTATTCGTCTTGCAGCAGGCCACCCAGCACCACGATGGAGCCGTCGGCCACCAGCACGTTGGACTCAATCGAGCGCTTGTTCGTGGTCGGGCCGTTGGCCGAATTGAGGGTGCTGGCCTGGATGGTGGACACCTCCTGGTAGATGGTCAGCTTGACGGTGCCGTTCTCGCTGATTTGCGGCTTCACCTTGAGCGTGATACCGACGTCCTTGCGCTCGATGGTCTGGAACGGGTTGACCGAGCCCGATGCACCACCGGCGCCGGTGTTGGTGAACTGGCCAGTCACAAACGGTACGTTCTGGGCGATGATGATCTTGGCTTCTTCGTTGTCCAGCGTCAGAAGGTTTGGTGTGGACAGGATGTTGCCGTCGCCATTGGATTGCAGGTAGCGTGCCAAAAAGCCCAGCACATAGACGCCATTCACTTTGTTGGCTACCGCCAGGTTGCCGCCGGTGGCCAGGGTTGGTGTGCCGGTTGCGCCGGTCAACGCGAGGTTGACTATATTGGTGCCGCCTATTTTGAAGTTGGTGCCCAGAATGCCGACGCTGGAATCGCCATTGGAGCCCAGCGGGCCCTGCCACTGGATGCCAAATTCGGCCGCCTTGTCGGCGTTGACCTCGGCGATCAGGCTTTCCACATAGACCTGGGCCCGGCGTGCATCGAGCTTGTCGATGACGGCGCGCAACTGGCGGTACTGTGGCTCCGGCGCGGTGATGATCAGCGAGTTGGTGGCAGCATCGGCCTGGATCTGTCCGCCGGTGGAGGACTGGCTGGTGGCGGTGGTGGAGGCCGCGGGCGCGCCGCCGGTGGTTGCCGTGGTCGTTGTGCTGGACGTGCTGGAGTTGCGGGCCTCGCCCGACAGGGCCGCGCGCAAGGTGGCGGCGAGTTTGACGGCTTCTGCGTTCTTCAGGTAGACCACATAGATATTGCCGGAGGCGCTTTGCGTGCCGGGCTGGTCGAGCTTGTCGATCAGTGACTTGGCCAATGCCACACGGGCGGGGTTGGCGGCACGCAGGATCAGGGTGTTAGAGCGGGGCTCAGCTACCAGCGTGGTCTTGAACGAGCCGTCGGCCTGGCCACCCACCGCACCCGATACCCCCCCGCCGGACTCCAGCAGGCGCAGCACCAAAGGCGCCAGGTCGGACGCAATGGCGTGTTTGAGTGCAATGACTTCGACATCCGTGGCGTTGGACACATCCAACGCCGCAATGATTTGGGCGATGCGCCGCAGGTTATCGCCGTAGTCGGTGATCACCAGGGAGTTGTTGCCCGGGTTGACGTTGATGGTGTTGTTGGGGCTGATCAGCGGGCGCAGGATGGGCAGCAGGTTGTTGGCGTTCTCAAAATTGAGTTTGAAGATCTGGGTGGCGATCTGGCTGCCTGTCACCTGGACGGTGTCGAACACGGCACCACCCTGCAGTTTGGCATCGGCCTCGGGAACGATCTTGTCAAGACCAGCGGCGTCCACCACGGTGAAGCCCTGCAGGCGCAGCATGGCCAAAAATTGGGCATAAGCCACGGCCGGGGTCACGGGTTTGTCGGTGGTCAGCGTGATGGTGCCCTTGACGCGGGGGTCGACCACCACGTTGCGTCCGGTCAGCGTGGCCATGGTGCGGGCCACGGCGTCGATCTCGGCATTGGTGAAGTTCAGCGTGATCGGGTCACCGCGCTTGGCCGGAGTGCCCTGGGCCGCTGTAGGCGCTGTTTGGGCCGAAACGTCCAAGGACAATAGGCCGCTAGCCCACGTCAATAGGGCGTAAGTAGCTATAGAAGTAATAGCGTTTTGGCGGCGTTTGAAAATGACTGTGTTCATGTGCTGCGGTCTCACTTTAGCCCACGGTGATGATGGAGCGTGCGCCATCGCGCCGCCCAAGAATGTTCAGAAGGTTGGACAGGGCTTCCACCCTCTCCGGCGCGGCGCTGGCTACACCATTGAAGCGCAGGCGTTGGCCTACCCATTGGCCCTTGCCCGTGAGTTCCAGGCTGCCTTCCAGTGTTGCCAGGTCCAGGCTGGGGGATGGCCCGCCTTGCAACGTGAACCGGTAGCTGCCCATGGGCGACAACGTCGACAGGCGCGAGGACACTTGCAAGGCATCGAGCTGCACGCGCCCTGACAGGGCCATGCGACCGGGTGCCCACTCCAGACCCAGGCTCTGCGTTGTTGCGATCAGTTGCCCCTGCGCTTGTACGGTGTTCCACGGCGTGCCCAAGCCGGCCAGCAAGCTGGCAGGCCATTGGGATGTGCCGTCTTCCAGCGACAGGCGAAAACTATTCCAGGCGAAGGCGCTCAAGCGGAGCTGGATGGGCTGTGCCGTACAGCAGTCGGCCACGATTTGGACGGCGAGGCCTGTCCACAGGGGACGAATGTGCCAGTTGAGTTGACCGGGCAGGGCCACAGAATCGGCACTGCCTTGCCCGCCGGAGAGCACCAACTGGGCCGAGCCCTGCCAGACACTGCCGCGCGCGCCGGTCAGCTGAATCTGTTGGCCGCTGGCCTGATGAACCGCAGCGGCCAGCCAGCGCGCGGGCGCAACCGCGACCGTGGTGCCGACCAGCCCTAGCAACGCACCCGCTATGGCCCAGCGCCAGGGTGGACGTTGCGTCGGATTCACGGGTTGGCGCGACATGGTTTGGCTTGGTTATGGCCGCTGTGGCAGTGTCATCACCAGCGTGCCGGACCATGTGACTCCTGCAGGCGTTGCAATGCGGGTGATGCGTGCTTCCAGCGGGGTCGATCGCGCATTCACGCGCGCCTGGGCCAGCCACTGGGCGAGTGCGTCGGCACGGGCGGCTTGCAGGGTGACGTTGGCTCGTTCGGCAACGACGCTTATTTGGGCCGTGCTGCCCAATGTCTGCTTGGTCGCCAGGTTGAGGGCGCGCACGGCATCGTCATACGCCAGCGGGGCCTGCTTTTGTAAGACCTTGGCCTGCGCCTGCAACGACTGCATGTGCTGCAACTGGGTGTCCAGTGCCAGACCCTGCGCAGTGGCGGTGCGCAAGGTGAGCAGCGACGGCGCCAATACCAGTTGCCATAGCAGGGCCAGTGCGATCACCGCAAGGGCACCGCCGAGCAGAGACTTCTCCCGTGGAGCCAGCTGGTTCCAGCGTGCGGGCAGGTTCATGGGCGGCGCTCCTGTTTGAGGATCAGACGGTCGCCATCCAGAACGGCGGAGTAACCGTTGGCCTGCAGTTTGGCCGTTGCAGCCAGGACCGCGTCTTCTGACGGTGTGATGACCTTGAGTCGCAATTCTCCCGCTACAAATTCAATAGCTGTCGGTATAGATATTTCGGGGGCCAGCGCCTGAAATAGCCCCAACATGGTTTCCAGGTCACCGCTGGCGGCGGCGCCACTCTGGCGCTGCAGATCGGCCAGCGATCGGGTCATTTGCAAGGGCGCATCCACCACCACGCGCACATCGGGAAAGGTGGTCGTCAGGATATTTCGTATGGCAGCACGCTTGGCGGCGAGTGCAGATTGTTCTTTCCAGGCCCAGGCCTGCAGACCGACCAGGTTGATGGCCACCAGTGCCAGCACGGCCCAGCGGGCCGGCCGCCAGTGTGGCGCCTGTAACAGGTCGGTGCCCCATGTGGCCAGCTGCTTGCGCGTGCGCGTGCCGCGTGTGCGCAGCAGGTCGAATTGCGCGAGGTCCCAGGCCGACTGGGCAGCCGCGACCGCGCGCTGAGGCGCGGTTTGCAAACTGACGCGCGCCCTGAAGTGCTGTTCTGCAAGTTCCGCTACAGCGGGTTCAGCGATGACCTGCTGTGGTGAATCGCCGCTGTGGGCTTGGGTCAGCAGCGCGACGCTGGCGGGGGTCAGTGGCAGCACCGTCAACCCCAAGTGACTGCAGCAAACCAGTTGTGCGTGGTCGGGGGTGCCCACAACGAGCAACACAGGGGTAGCTTCTGCGTTTGCAGTGAGTGGTGCCATTTCCGGGACTATGCGTGCAACCGTCCGACCAGCGTGTTCCAGTGCAGTCAACCAGGCAGACAGCCAGGTCCGGTCGCAGGCGGCGACCCAGGTCGGTGCGCCCGTTTGCGCGCCAGGTTCAATCGCGAAGTGGACCTGGGCGGGCTCGTCCAGGATGCGCTCTTCCAGCAGGCCGTCGAGCACCGAACGCAGGCGTTGCGCGTTTCCCTCCTGGAAGAAATTCCGATCCAGCGTGCCTTTTGGCAAATCCAGCCGGTGCCAGGACAACTGACCCACGGGAACCAGGACCACGACTTCTGCATCGGGTGTTGCGGGCAGCAGACTGAGCGGCGCGTCGAGATGGCGTTTGACCGTGCGGTCGTCTTCCGCCCAGACCACGCTACAGGGCGTGGTGGGAGTGGGCATGGACGGCGGGAGGGTGACGATCAGAGTGGACATGCAGGTCTTTTGAGCAGGGTCATTGTAGGGGGGCATCTGCTTGCCCCGGCGTCCCTCTGTCACGCCACAAGACCTTCACTACGAGGCCTTCGCGCTGTACGACGGAGCGCTCCTCCACGATGGTGTGCTCCAGGCGCAATCGTCCATGGACCTCAAAAAATCGGGAGCTTACGCTGTGCTGGTTTTCATTCAAGTCTCCCGCCGCTTCAGGAGCCAACTTGCCGGCATCGCCCAACGTGCGGAAGTGCGTGGATTGGCGGTTGCTGACCAGACGCTCGGCTTGTGCCATGTCCAGCACGGGAATGCAGGCATTCAGGACAGGTGCGCTGGCGGTGTTGAGGTTGACGGGCGTGCGAACCGGCAACAGTGTGATAAACGGGCGCAGGATGGCCAGGCTGCGCTTTGAGAGGCCGAGCCATTCCAATTGGCCGACCCGTTGGGGCATCAACGGGGCTGAACGGGTAGCGGTGTTGTCAGGGCCAGCATCCAACGCCAGCCTGAGGTTCTCTGTGAGCGCCGTCAGCTCCGCACGCGGCAGGCCCAGCTGCACAAACAACTTGGCAAATGCGCGCACCGATGGTTCGGAGGCCTTGCCGTTTTCCACCAGGTTGAACACGTTCATGCGCCCTTGTAAGTCGCTGATGGCGCCGGACAGGAAGACCTGCGATGCGGTGTCCATGGTGTCAGCCGAGTTGTTTTTATCAGCCGCCAGAAAGGTAGAGAGGCGCGCCTCTTCCAGCGGCACGGCCCAGGGTTCGCCCAGGTGGTCGGCGCCGCCCGAGCGGGCGTCTTCCCGCAGGATCAGGCGTGCCCAGTCCAGCGCACCGGTCAGCACCCACAGCGACTGCGTGCGCGAACGCTCGGCGGCCTCAACCTCTACGCTGCGCCACTGTTGCCACAACGCAGCGGCGGCCATGCTGGCCACCAGTGCAACGGTCAGCATGGCAGTCAGCAGCGCCGCGCCGGTTTGCCGGGTCTTCAAGACTTGCCCCCGCCCAGCGTGGTGCGTACCCAGTCACGGGTGAGCGTTCCGCCGATAGATCCCTCAGCGGGAAGGGTCAGAACCAGGCGCACGCCTTCAGGCACGGGCAGATCCGGACCGGCCGGCTTGTCGCCAATGGGCGCAGCTGGCTGGCCATCGCTGGACAGCGGGTTGCTCCAGGCATCGGCGCGAAAGTAGAACACTTTCCACTGCTCCAGCGCAACGATACGGACCTCGTACTTCTTGTCGTCATCACCAGGATTTTGGGCCCATTGGGCTGCCTGGGCCCACGCGGTCTGTAGCGCCCCACGGCTCTGTAGCGGTGCCGACTGCCAGCGCAGCCACTGGCCGCTCCCGTCCATGTTGCGGCGTGCCCATGCCACGACCAGCAATCCGTCGCCCGAAGACGCTGTACTGCGTCGGGTGATGCGCAGCGCACGGCCATCCCAATCCAGCGCCTGGGTGTTGGGCAGCTGAACCATCGCGTCCAGGTCCGCGGCCCATTGCGACAGCCCGGCTTGCAGGGTCAGCACCTGGTCTGCGCGCTGCTGTAGTTGGTTTTGCGTCCGGGCCATGCCATCGATCCCACGCCAGCTCAAGCCGGCCATCAGCGCCATGATGCCAATGGCGACCAAGAGCTCGATCAAGGTGAAACCGCGCGATCGTGTGGGGGCCACGCTAATACCTTCCCACCACGGTCGACAAGGTCAGCAGCGGGTTGCTGCGCTCGGCCACCTGGGCTTCGACACGCAAGAAGTTCGGGTTGGGGGTGGGCCGCACCGACAAGGTCATGTCCAGATTGCGTCCCGCCTGTTCACAACTGGACGTGTTGTCACCAACGGGTGGCATTTGTTTGGCCAGGCGCACCGCCACCAGCGCATTTTCGGCACACAGTTGCGCCAGCAGCAAATCTGACTGGCGCTCCGCGTTGCGGGTCAGTGCTGCCGTGGAACGCACACCCGCAGCCAGTGCAATGGCCACGATGCCCAGCGCGACCAAGACCTCCACCAGGGTGAAGCCCTTGGAGTGCCATCTCGGTTCAATGGGTCGGTTCATGGTGCGCCAGAGCTTGCCTCGGCATCCGCCAGCACGGCAAAGGGCCGCACACCATCGGTGGCGATCGTGACGCTGCGTGGTGGCTGGGACAGAGTCAAGAGCCGTATGCGTTGCGGACCGATGATGGGCTCCGGACCCAGAACGAAAACTCCTGTCCCGGCAGCACGAACGTCGGTGCCAAGCCAGTTCGAAGGCATCGTGGAGTCGGTGAGTCCGTCAAAGCTGAAACCGGTTGCGGTGGCCCGCCAGCGGACCGGATTTGCAGTCATGCGTGACTGCGCGCGGGCGGACTCCAGAAGGGCTGCGAGTCGCTGCGCTTCGCGCTCCAGTTGGGACTGCGATGCGTCGCGCATGGCCAGCCCTACACCGGCTGTTGCGATGGCCATGATGGCAACGACAACCAGTAGCTCCAGCAGCGTGAAGCCCCTAGCTTTGCCCCTATTCCCAGCTTCCAATGTCTGCATTTTTGCCCTCACCACCGGCTTGACCATCGGCGCCGAAGGAGAGCACATCGACCTCACCCTTGACCCCGGGGTTGAGGTATTGGTAGGCACGCCCCCACGGGTCGTTGGGCAGCTTGTCGAGGTAGTGCTTCCAGTTGCCGGGAATCGGGCCTTCGGTGGGTTTGGTCAACAGGGCAGGCAACCCCTGCGCGGCGGTCGGGTAGCGCTGGTTGTCCAGTTTGTACAGCTTGAGTGCCTGCATCAGGTTGTTCACGTCGGTCCTGGCAGCGGTGGCGCGTGCGTCTTCGGCCCGGTCGAGTACGTTGGGCACGATGAGCGCGGCCAGCACGCCAATGATCACCAGGACCACCATCAGTTCGATGAGGGTAAAGCCAGCGGACAGTTGGCGTCGCGCGCGATGCCGTGCGGTAGGGGTGTGGGTCGATCGAGAGTTCATGGTCGGGTCAATCATAATCGCGCTATGCAAACAAACGCTTTCCACTTGTGGGGGACCCGGGCGGCAACTTTTGCACTGGCTGCGTTGGCGGCTCTGAGCGGTACCTATTGGGTCCTGAAGAGTACGGACAGCAACAGTGTATCGACTGCGCCTCCGGCAGCATCTGCCAGCTTTGCCTCACTGGATCCACTGGCCGTTGCGCGGGCGCTCGGCGCAGGCTCGGGGCCGGCAACATCCGGCGTGCCGTCTGCATCCGCGGGGCAAACGGCGTACGTATTGGTTGGCGTGCTGGCCGACAGGCAGAACGGCGGGGCGGCTTTGATTGCCGTCGATGGCAAGGCCGCAAAACCGTACCGTGTGGGTGCGACGGTCGATAGCAATCTGGTGCTGCAGTCGGTAGCGGGCCGGCGGGCGGTGCTCGCCGCTAGTCTGGATGGCCCGGCTCATTTGACGCTGGAAATGCCGCCGTTGAGCAAGTGATGCCACGCATCCGGTCTGGCACCTCCACGGATAGACAGCTTTTGCTGGATGCCTTGCGCGGTTTTGCCGTGGTCTGGATGACGGTCTTCCATTTTTCATTTGACCTGAACCATTTCGGGTTCATTCACCAGGACTTTTACCGCTCGTCCGTCTGGACCGTTCAGCGAACCTGCATCTTGGGTCTTTTCCTCGTTTGTGCGGGTTTCGGCCAGGCGATGGCGGTGCATGCTGGTCAGACGTGGGCTCGCTTTTGGCGCCGCTGGCTGCAGATCGCCGGGTGTGCGGTCGCTGTCAGTGTGGGATCGGCCTTCATGTTTCCCAATAGCTGGATCTACTTTGGTGTGTTGCATGGCATGGCGGTCATGCTGCTGGTATGCCGCGCTACCGCTTCATGGGGAGCCTGGTTGTGGTTGAGTGGTTTGTGTGCTATCTCGCTGGCGTTTTTTGCGCCGAACCTGCATGCAGTGTTGTCGCTCTCGGGCGTTTGGGACGGCATAGGCTTGAACTGGATCGGCCTGATCAGCCATAAGCCCATCACCGAGGACTATGTGCCCGTGTTGCCGTGGCTGGGCGTCATGTGGTGGGGTATGGCGGCAGGTCAATCGGTGCTGGCCAGGGGTTGGATGGACCGTCTGACACAAGCGACCGCCTCCATGCCCCTGCGCCATCTGGCATGGGTGGGTCGTTGGAGTTTGACTTGGTACATGGTGCACCAGCCAATGCTGATCGGCCTGCTGAGTCTGGCGGTGACTTTGCGGTGAACGACTGCGCAACCCGCGGCCGTGGTGCCCAGGTTGCTCGTGGATCAGTAACTGCGGCCCTTGGTAACAGTTTCCCGGGTGATTTTCCATTCACCCTGTATGTTCTCCAGAGCCAGGGTCTTTTCCACTGTGTCCTTGTAGCCCGATGATCCGTATTCCTGCGAAAACGCGACTTCAGCCGACTTGGCGTCGCAACGCACGGGCACAAGCTTGCTGATGGCAATTTGGATGTCGCCTTGTTTGCTGACGCGGCTCGTGCGCATGGCTTCCCACTGTTTTCGATCCATGCCCTTGGCCGGTACAAAACTGCTGGAGTACGTGCCCAAATAGCGGGCCACATCCTTGCGATTCCATGCATCCAGCCAGCCGTCCACCATTTTGGGCAGTTGTTCGCAGCCATTGGCAGGGCTCGCAAGCGCGGCCACGACGGGAACCGCGGCAGCGATCGGTTTCACTGGGTCTGCGGGCAAGGACGCCGGGCGCGAGTTGAATGTCCGGTCCAATGTCGGACTGGCTGGTGCCTGGTTGTCACACTGCATCAGATCGTCTTCGCCTTCAGTGTTGCCCGAGGCAGACGGCAACTCGTCCGACAGGGGTCTCAGTTTCAAGGCGCCGAGCAAGGTGCCCGACGTGGCCAGAACCCGGACAGCGGACAACTGGAGGTCGTACTCCGCATTGGCCAGCGCGCGACGCGCCTGGTAGAGCTCGTTCTCCGTGTCGAGAAGATCCAGCAAGGAGCGTTGCCCGATATCGAACTGCTGCTGGTAGGCTTGTCGCGCTTTTGACGTGGATAGTTCGTGCTGGGCAAGCAGCTTGATCTGCGCAGCAAGACGCTGCGAGTCGTTGAATGCGATTTCGCCGGTTTGCCAGACGTCGCGGCAGGCCTTGTCGCGTAGATCGTACGCACTGCCGAGTTTGGCAACGTATTGGTTCACACGTGCCCTGTCCGATCCGCCGCGGTACAGGTTGTAGCTCAGAACGACTTCCAGTGCCGTATCGCGGTAGTCACCGGCAATGCCGCTCTGGTTGGTCTCGATGCTTTGCCGGGCCCGCAGTTCGACGGTGGGTGCGTAGGCGGATCGCCGCACTTCGCTGTCCGAGCGGTAGCTTCGCAGGGTTGCCACTGCAGCCAGAAAATCAGGGTTGGACCGAATGGATTCGGCCTGAAATCCCGTGCCCGACTTCATCATGCCGCCCATAGGTTCGACTGCGGAAAGTGTTTGTGCGGGAATTGCACCGACCAGCCGCTGGTAGCGGGCCGACACATCATGCAGGTTGCTTGCCTCGGTCAACCAGTTGGATTCGGCAAGCGCCATTCGTCCTGCTGCTTGTTCCAGATCGACCTTGCGGCCAACGCCGGCAGTGACCTTTTGGCTCAACCGGTCATGCACCTCCTGGTGGGTTGTGAAGTTGTCGGCGGCGAGTTGGACCAGCTCCCGGAACCGCAGAACGTCCATGTAGGCGCGCGCCACTTCCAGCGCGGTTTGGTTGCTGGCGGAGAGCAATTCAAAGTACGCGGTTTGCTGGGCGTAGCTCAAACGACGGGTTTCTTGCAATGTTGCAAAACCATCAAACAGGGTTTGGCGCAATTGAATGGACGCGCGATTTCCGTTGTAGTCAAGCGTGGACGCCAATGACGGCGTTTTGGTCTGGTACGAACCCCCAGCGACCTCCAGATCGATGCGTGGGAGCCAGCCACCTTCTGCTACCTTGCGCTCGGACTTTGCGGCTTCCAGATTGTGGAAGCGCAGCTTGACTTCCGGATTCTGCAGAATAGCCCGCTCGACCGCATCCTTTAAAGAGCTCGTTGACTGTTGTGCCCACGCCCACTGGCTGCAACTGGCGATGGCAATCATGACGGCATAGCGAATGGCGGTGAGCTGATTCATACGCAACGGGTGCTTTCTCATAGGATTGTTGCGGTGCCTTTGTTCGGCTGGCCGCGGACTGTGCTACGGTGAACGATACACCGCCAAAACGCGATTCTGCGCTAAAAACCCGGTCGCCCCTGTGCATTGGACGCCTCGTGCTATCAAAATAATGACGTTGTGTGAAAGAATACACAAACTGTTGCAACCGAGCGTCCGCCTAGTGAGTATGGGTTGTACGTGACCCTGCCCCATGCAATTGACCAATTCCTCTACGTGCTGATCAACCCGCAACGCGTTCGCAGCTGCATCGCCACAATGGCCGGGTTGATAGTGTCCGTGTGCCTTTTGTGGTGGAGCCAGGCGGTCTATGGCGGTGCTGACTTTGATCGCATGCTGGCATCGATTGTCCAGCGGTGGGGTGCAAGTGCCACGACAAAGTTCCATGCGTGGCAAAGCCTGATCCAGAGCAACCGGACATCAGGCGATGCTGAGCGCCTGAAGCGGGTCAATGATTTTTTCAATCGACAAATACTCTTTGGTGACGATACGTCCGTCTGGGGGCAGGAAGATTATTGGGGCACACCACTGGAAACCCTTGGAAAGGGCTCCGGGGATTGCGAGGACTTTGTCATTGCCAAGTACTTCACATTGAAGGAAATGGGTGTTGAGTCCAACAAGCTGCGTCTGATCTACGTGCGTGCCAAGACGGGCGCATCGGATAGCACGGCGTCGCAGGCACACATGGTATTGGCGTACTACCCGAAACCTGAAGTCGAGCCGCTCGTGCTGGACAACCTGATTAGCGACATACGGCCCGCGTCAAGAAGGACCGATCTGGTCCCCGTTTTCAGTTTCAACAGCGAAGGTATTTTCACCGGGATGTCTGCCAAGGAGACAACTCCTGCGGCTGGCACCGGGCGGCTGTCGCGATGGGAAGATCTATTGAAACGTGCGCGCGCGGAGGGGTTCGAGTGATCCCGAAGCCTATTTAAGGAAGTTGAAAATGTCAATGTTTCGTCAACTATGGCTTGCCATCATTGCCAGTACGCTGATGGCCCTCGCAGGGAGCCTGCTGGTCTCCATGTTGAGCGCCCGTGCTTATCTGGAGTCACAACTCTCCATCAAGAATATCGACAACGCGACGGCCTTGGCGTTGTCGCTGAGTCTGAGCAATCCGGATGCAATAACGGTTGAACTGGTGGTGGCATCGCTCTTTGATGGTGGGCACTATGAGTTGGTGCGCGTGACGGACCCACAGGGAAAGGCCATGGCGGAGCGTGTCGGGACCGACGCGGACGTGGGTGCACCACGGTGGTTTACGCAACTGCTGCCGATACGCGCGCAAGCCGGACAGGCACAAATCTCCAGTGGTTGGAAACAAATCGGCACGGTCACTCTGATTAGCCAGAGTCGCTTCGCCTATGCCGCATTGTGGAAGAGTGCGCAGGAGATGGTCATGGCCCTGTCGCTGGCAGGATTGGCTGGCGGGTATATGAGCACCCTGGTGTTGCGCAGGTTGCGCCGCCCCTTGAACGCAGTGATTGATCAAGCCCAGGCGATTACCGAGCGACGATTCGTGACAATGGAAGAACCCGCCGTACCTGAGCTGAAAAAACTGTCCCAGGCGATGAACGTAACCGTCGCGCGGCTCAAAACCATGTTTGACGACGAAGCCCAGCGGCTTGAGGGCGTGCGGCGCGAAGCCAATTGCGATACGCTAACCGGGCTCGCCAATCGCAGTAACTTCATGGCCCGCCTGCGTGACACCGTGCAGGCAGAGCACTCGGCCGGTGGCGCCGTGTTCATTGCGCGCGTTGCCAATCTGGCGACAGTCAACCAGACACTGGGGCGCAAGGACACCGACGAATTGTTGCGTGCATTTGGTCGTGGTCTGGTGTCGGTTGCCCAGAATTACCCCGACGCGTTGGCTGCACGACTCAACGGCGCAGACTTTGCCATGCTGGTGCCCGAGTTGACAGCGCCCAAAGCCGTTGCGGATCAGTTGTTTCAGGCGCTGACGAACGAGGCATCCGCCTATTTGCAGGATAGGCCCAGTACCTGGCTGGGTTGCGGACATTTTCCGCCCGGTGTCGAGATGGAGACCATACTTGCGCAAGTTGATATGGCGCTTGCGGCAGTAGAGGCCGATGGGCGAAGTGGCATCAAAGTGGTCGATTTTCACGAGGCTGACGATACCCCCAAGACAACCGAAGAGTGGTCCAGACTGATTCACCGCGCGCTGGACCAAAAATGGGTGCGACTGGTTTCCTTTCCTGTCATATCCCTGGACGGAAAACTGGTCCATCGGGAGTGCCCGTTGCGTCTTATGTTTGATGAGCGTGGCGAATGGCAACCTGCAGGCAAGTTCCTGCCGGTAGCAGAGCGGCTGAAGTTGACGCCCCAGCTGGATCTGGCAGCAGTGGCATTGGGTCTCGACGAGCTGGAATCCAAACCACAGCTCACAGGTCTTGCTATTAACCTCTCGGCGAGCTCCATTCATCTCGCTGAGTTCAGGGCTGACCTGCAGAGGTTGTTGAAACGTCGTTCAGGGACGCAGCGATTGTGGCTGGAGGTGGCCGAGTCCGGAGCGTTGTCGCACTTTGACGCATTCAAGGCACTGTGCGCTGATCTGCGTGGAGTGGGTTGTAAATTGGGGCTGGAGCACTTTGGTCGCCAATTCAGTGAGGTCGGGCGATTGCACGATCTCGGTTTGGACTACATCAAAGTGGATGGCAGCTTTGTTCGCGGTCTTGACGGCAACCGTGGAAACCAGGCTTTTCTGAAGGGGTTGTCCACTATCGCGCACAGCATCGGCTTGACGGTGATTGCCGAAGGTGTCACCAACGAGGCAGATTTGAGAGCGCTAGGTCCGGTGGGTTTTGATGGAGCCACCGGACCTGCGGTAAACGAGCCCAGTTGATAGCAGGGGTTCGATCGTAATCGACGACTAGGGGGTAGGTGTAGATCCTGCTTTCAACAGCTCGGCTGCAATGGTCAGACTGACGGAACCCGAGGCTGTACCGCCATGGCCATCACTGATGGTATAGCTGAACGAAGCGTCTCCCACATAGTCCTTGGTAGGCGTAAACACTACACTGCCACCGACCAAAGCGACTGTGCCATGGGTTGCATCGAGGACGGAGCTGATGGTCAACGGGTCGCCATTCGGATCGGTGTCATTGCTTAACAGTGCGGTCGATGCAATAGTCAACGGGGTGTTGGCAGTGCCTGTCACGTTGTCGGTCACAGCTACCGGCGCGCCATTGACGTTGACGTCCACGGTTGTTGTGGACGTTGCGCCATGGCCGTCGCTGATGGTGTAGTTGAAGGACGCGGCGCCTACATATCCAGCGGTGGGCGTGAATACAACGTTGCTTCCCACCAGTGCAACGCTGCCATGGTTGGCATCCTGAACCGAGAACAAGGTCAGCGGGTCTCCATCCACGTCGCTGTCGTTGATCAACAGTGTTGTCGATGCGATGGTGACCGGTGTTCCTGCCATCGTATCGGCAGAGTCGTGCACCGCAGTGGGCGAATCGTTTACCGCAGTCACGGAGATGGCGAGCGTGGACGTGTCGTTGTTGGATCCATCGGTCATCGTGTAGGTTATCAGTGGGACGGAACCGTTGTAGTTGGCAACCGGCACGAACGTGAATGCGCCATCCGCACCGATCACCAGGGTACCAACACCTGCCAAGCTAGCGGTTTCGCCGGCCTTGAAGAGGGTGCTGTTGCCATCGATCTGGAAGTTCACCACTCTGACGGTTCCGCTGTCGCTGGTTGTTCCAGTGAGAACGCTACCCGTAAGCGTGCTGTCCTCGTTGACCTTGACCGCTTCGTTGAGATCGCTGAAACCCGCGACCGCCGTGGGGGCTGCGCTGCTGGCGGACATCGCCATCAGCGGGGCCGCAAACGGCGCAGCCATCGGGGCGTTGTCAACGATGGTGGCGATGCCCGCGCCATCCAAGATGGTGGCGTTGCTGGATGCGTTGGACAGGTTGACAGTGAAGTTCTCGTTGCCCTCCACCGCAGGATCATTGACGATGGCCACGGTAATGGTCTTGCTGGTTTCTCCGGGTGCGAAGGTCAGAGTCGTGAGCGCGGCTGCGGTGTAGTCCGATCCGGCGGTTGCCGTGCCGTTGGCGGTGGCGTACTGCACCGTCACGTTTCCAGTAGCAGCCTCAGACAGCGTCACGGTGAATGTTGCTGTGCCTGCGCCTTCGTTGACCGTGACATCGTTGATGGATATCCGGGGCTCGTTGTCCACAATGGTGGCCACGCCGACTGCGTCCACAATGGTGGCATTGGTGGAGGCGTTGCTCAGATTGACGTTGAACGTCTCGTTGGATTCCACCGTGGTGTCGTTGGTAATGTTGACGGTGACGGTCTTGGTCGTCTCGCCTGGTGCAAAGGTCAAGGTGGTGAGGGCCCTTGCCGTGTAATCCGAACCAGCAGTCGCGGTGCCATTGCTGGTGCTGTACTGGACGGTGACGTTCGACGCCGCGGAGTCAGACAGTGACACCGTGAAAGTCGCCGTGCCCGCGGCTTCATTGACTGTCACGTCGTTGATGGAAATCTTGGCTTCGTTGTCCACAATCGTGGCAACACCCTGGTTGTCCAGAATGGCGGCATTCACCGCACCGGTCAGGTTTACATTGAAAGTCTGGTTAGGTTCCACCGTGGCGTCTTCGGTGACGTTGACCGTTATCGTCTGCGTGGTCTGTCCCGGCGCAAAGGTTACGGTGCCCGATTTGGCGGTGTAGTCCGACCCGGAAGTGGCCGTGCCATTGCTGGTGCTGTAGTTCACCGTGACGGTATTGGCCGACGCTTGCGAAAGTGACACGGTGAATGTCGCGTTGCCCTGGCTCTCGTTGACCGTGACGTTATCGATCGTGATGTTGGGGTTGAAGCTTCCGGTTTCGGCAATCGTCCCCGTGCCGGTGACTCCGTCAATGGTCAGCGGCAAGGTCTCAGGCCCTTCCACTCCTCCGGTCGTGGTGGTGGGTACAGTGACCGTGAAGCTGATGACGCCTGCGGGTACCGTCAGGGTGGTTCCACTGAGGGTTACACCGTTGCTGAAAGAAACCACACCGTGGTCCGACGCAGATGCCTTGCCAGCACCGCCGACGTCATTCAGGTTGTAGCCGAATGTGGTGGGCGTGCCGGTCATGATGTCCAGGTTCACGGTGTAGACCAGACTGGTCGCGTTGCCTGCTGTGGATTCGAGTACTGTCGGGCTGCTGATGGTGGTGACGTGTGGCGGTATGGTGGCAACAGCCAGCGGAGGATTGACATCGATCGTCAGGGCCGAACTGGCGCTGTCGCCGTCGGCATCCAACACCGTGTACGAGATACTTTCCTGTTGGGCCACAGTAATGGTGGGTGCTGCGGTGTAGGTGTAGTCACCTGTATCCAGATCGACCACGAACTTGCCGCCCAGAAGGGTGGTGACGGTCAGCGTATTGCCTGCAGTGTCGAAGACGCCGCGGTTTGTGCCGGTCACCGTAACGCCACCCGTACCGCTGTTGGCCGTGGGATCAAAGGCGTAAACACTGCCATCAACGCTCAGCGTCTGCAGGAAGCCGCCATCCGCTCCAAAGCCGACCGAGGCACCCAGGCCGCCGCCAATGACGTTGCCTGTGGTAGGTGCGACCACACTGTCTCGCAGGATGGGTGGCAGCAGGGTGATGTCCGACACCACAATGCCGCTGGTGTTGGTGTTGTTGAGTCCGTCGTAGGCAATCGGGTCCAGTGCGGCTTGCGTGGCACCTGTGCCCATACCGAACGAGAAGCTCTTGACGTCGTTGGTGCTCAGGAAGTTGGTCCAGGTGGTTTCTGCTCCCGGATCAATCCTGCTGGTGGCAGGATTGGGTTGCCCGTCGGACAGGAAGTAGGACACATTCTGGGCGCCGGCCAGCTTGCCGCTATCGGTGAATGCGCTTTGGGCGGTGGAGATGCCGGCATCGTAGTTGGTGCTGCCGTTGGCGACGAGTCCATTGACGATGGTTTTGGCCGTGGCAACATTCACCCAACTGCTGCCTTGTTCTGCAGACGTGGTCGAGAACGTGACGATGCGCACGCGCACGTCGCCCAGATTGTCGTAGCCATCCAGCAGGCCAATGACGGATTCCTTCATCAACTGCAAACGGGTCTTCCCGCCACCGCCATCGGTGGTGGTCATGGAGCCGGAAACGTCCAGCGTCAGCAGGATGTTGGTGTTGACGTTGGGCAGCGTCACGGAGGTTGTGGTTTGTGTCGCAGACGGTGCGTCGTCTTCCACGCTGATGGTCAGGGTGGATGTGCTGCTGGCGGTGCCATCCGACACCGTCACAGTGATCGGAATGGATTGCAGGTTTTCACCGCCACCGTTGGGATGGTCAATGGGCTTGAGCAGTGTGGTGGTGTAGGCGCCCGTATTGTCGATGGTGACCGTCATCACCGGCTGTCCTGCTGCGCTGCCCGTCAGCGTCTGATTGGCGTTGGCAAGTGCCCATGTGACAGCATTGCCGTTGGATGTGAGGCCGATAGCGGGAGCGCCCAGCGTGACCGTGACCGTGTTGTCCGGGTCCGACACTGTGAACTGACCTGTGAAAGATGTTCCATTGGTCAGATCCGTCGGGTTGCCGGTCGTGTCTGCGATGCCGTTGGCCAAGCCCTCCTCTGAAACAGTACCTGACTGGCCTGCATTGATGGTTGGTCCATCGTTGGTCCCCTGGACTGCAAACGTCACCGTGGTAGTACTAAAGTCCCCGTCGGCATCCTTGATCGTGTAGCTGAAGACGTCGTTCTTGCTGTCACCGACGTTGAGGGCCTGCGCAGCTGCGTTGGAAACGTAGGTATAACTGCCGTCGGTCGCTAGAGTGAAAGTGCCGTACGTTCCGTTGACACCCGCACCGCCAACGCCTGTCGAAATTTCAGTCGCCACCGTACCAACTTGTACGCCCGTGACAGTTGTCGGGGTGTCCACACCCATCGTGTCGGCACTTGCATTGACGCCGCTTACGACGTTGCCTGTGATTCCAAGCTGGTCTTCAGTCACTGTGCGTGTATCGGCCACTGCAACCGGCGCGCTGTCCAGAATCTGCACCGTCAAGGTTGAGTTGGCGATATTGCCGAATTGGTCAGTGACGGCCAGAGTCACGTTGTCAATACTTTGAGTGGAGTTGGGTTGGTTTTGTGCGGTGTTAAGCGTGTAGCTATAAGTGAGTGCACCAGTGCCTGCGTTGTAACCCGTCAGAGTCATAGTACCTTCACCGGTGTTGATCGTATTGGCGGCCAAATAGGCTGGTGTTGTCAGTTGAGCGGCTGTGAATGCCTGGCCTCCAATGGTTACGGTGGATAAACCATCTGGAGCGCTGACGGTGATGGTTCCGGTGGTGGTCTCGCTGGTGTTGCCGATGCTAATAAGGCCTAACTCGTTGACCGTGGCTTGACCAGTCGCATTTGCATTGCCATCGATGGCCGCGATGCTAGGTGGAGTATCGGTGCGCCCCGTGATGGTGATGCTCAACGTAGCTGTGGTGGTGTCGCCGTCACCATCGGTGATGGTGTAGGTGTAGGTATCTATCAGAGTCTGCCCCGTCTTCAACGCGTTGACCGTTGGGTTGGCGTTGTTCAGGGTGTAGGTGTAGGAACCGTTGGTGTTCAACATCAGGGAGCCGTAGGTCAGTGTCGGGCTGGCCGAGGTGACCGGTGTGGCGTTGACGTCAGCGCCTACGGTGTCGTTCGTCAAAACAGAGCCGCTGACCGTGCTGGGAGCTGCGTCCTCGGCGATTGAGGCAGCGTCGGCAACAGCTGTGGGCGCGTCGTCGGTGATGGTGGCGCCGAAAGTGGCGTTGGCCGTCAGGCTTGCGGAGTCGGTGACGGTGATGGAGAGGTTATCCAGGACGCTTGCGCTGGCGGCGTTGGGGCCGGTCTGAGCGGCGCTGATGGAATAGGTGTAAGTGATATCGCCGGTGGCTGGGTTGTAGGCGCTCAGCGTCATGGAACCTTCGCCGGTGCTGAATGTCTGTGGCGTGGTGGCCAGATTGGTCAACTGAGCCAGAGTGACAACGGTCCCACCAAAATTGATACTCACCAGCCCGTTGGGAGCGCTCACCGTCATGGTGCCAGAGGCGGACTCGGCGGTGCTCAAGGGGTTGGAGCCTGTAGCCAGGGCGGCCTCATTGACGCTCACCTGACCGGCCACCGCGTTGGTGTTGTTATCGGTGATGGAGATGGTTGGGGTGCCGTTGGTGGCCACGGTGACGCTGGCCGTGGCGGTGGCGACATCGCCATCCTTGTCGGTCAGGGTGTAGGAGAAAGAGTCGCTGCCCAGATAGCCCGCATTGGGGGTATAGGTATAGGCGCCGGTGGAGGCGTTGATGGTGACCGTACCGTTTGCGGGCGTGGTGGAGCCCAAAGTCCAGGTGCCTGCGGCGTCGGCGCCGACGGTGTCGTTACCGGCCAGGGAG
>CAINUX010000240.1 GCA_903853895.1 uncultured beta proteobacterium
CGAGGCAGCCGTGCAGGCGCCCAAACCGCTGGCCGGCAAGACCTTTGTGCTGACCGGCACCTTCCCGACCTTGAGTCGTGACCAGGCCAAGGACCTGCTGGAAGCCGCCGGCGCCAAGGTGGCTGGCTCGGTCAGCAAAAAGACCGACTATGTGGTGGCCGGAGCCGAGGCGGGAAGCAAACTGGAAAAGGCACAGGCGCTGGGCGTGGCCGTGATTGACGAGGCCGCGATGACCGCTCTGCTCCAAGGAGGCCAAGATGGCAGTTCGTGACATCCTCAAAATGGGCGACCCCCGCCTGCTGCGCGTGGCGCAAGCCGTGCCGCAGGGCGACTTCGATTCCGACGCACTGCATCTGCTGATCAGCGATCTGCTCGATACCATGGCGGCTGCCAACGGCGCGGGCCTGGCGGCACCGCAAATTGGCGTGGACTTGCAGGTGGTGATTTTTGGCAGCCGGGATACCAATCCGCGTTACCCCGACCGCCCACTGGTGCCGCCCACAGTGCTGGTCAATCCGGTCATCACGCCGTTGTCCGCAGACGGCAGTGCAACCGGCGAAACACCTGAAGAAGACGATTGGGAAGGCTGCCTGTCCGTCCCCGGTCTGCGCGGCATGGTGCCACGCTGGACTCGCATACGCTACACCGGGTTCGACCAGTATGGCGACCCCATAGACCGCACGGTGGAGGGGTTCCACGCCCGCGTGGTGCAGCACGAGTGCGACCACCTGTGGGGCAAGCTCTATCCGATGCGGGTTCGCGATTTCAGCCAATTTGGCTACACTGAAGTTCTATTTCCGGAAATCGTCTGAACCTATGCAAATGAGCCCCGAACTCACCAAGAAGCTGACCGCTGCGGTGGACGGCATGCCCGCCTTTCCGAAGAGCGTGCAGCGGGTGCTGGAGTTGACGCGTGACGTCAACAGCACACCCAAAGACCTGGTGGAGGTCATCGACAAAGACCCGGTGCTTACGGTCAAGATACTCAAGGTGGTCAATTCGGCCTATTACAGCCTGCCCAAGCAAATCACCTCGGTGGGCCATGCGGTGGTCTACCTGGGATTCAACACCATCAAGAATCTTGCGCTTAGCATTGCCGCCATTGGTATGTTGCCCAAGACCAATGAAGCCGGTTTTGACGGACAACAGTATTTGCTGCATTCCCTGGCGACAGCGGCCATCGCCAAGCAATTGGCCCTAAAAGCCGACGATGCCGACCCCATGGACTGCTTCATTGCTGGTCTGTTGCATGATTTTGGCAAGGTGGTGCTGGCGCAATACATGCCGCATGAATTTCGCATTGCGCTGGAGGCCAGCCGGACCCATGGAGTGTCGTTGCACATGGCTTTGCGGTCCGTGCTGGGCGTGGACCACGCCGTGGTCGGCGCCATGCTGGTCGAGAAATGGCGCTTTGCACCCAAGCTGGTGGATACCATTCGCCATCAGTTCGGCCCCGAGCTGACCGACTCCGACATGATTGCCTGCGTGTTTGGTGCCAACCAGATCAGCAAGAAGCTGCATTTTGGAGACGCTGGCAATAGCTTGGTGGAAGAGTTCCCGCCCTCGGTGGCGAAGCGCCTGGGTGGCACGCTGGATGAGGTGATCGTGTCCTTGGGGGATTTGGCCCCTCTGTTCGCAGAGGCCCAGGTTTTCGCCAAAATCTAGCAGCCATTCTTGCTGCTAGCCCCCGTGGAATATGCTTGAGGCACTACTGGTTTTGTAGCAAACCGGTTACGCAGCCAGGGCTTCCAGCAGTTCTGTTTCGATTTCGATCTGCTTCCTGTTGTGCTGTAACTCGGAACCGTCGATCAAAAACGTGTCCTCCACCCGCTCGCCCAGTGTGGCGATCTTGGCAAGCTGCACATTGAGATGGTGCCGCGCCAGCACGCGGGCCAGGCTGTAAAGCAGGCCGATGCGGTCGCTGGCCGACACGTTGAGCAACCAGCTCTGGCCTTTTTCATCCGGTGTCAGCGTCACGCGCGGCGCAATGGGGAAGCTCTTTACACGCCGTGATACCCGGCCGCGGCTGGGGTTGGGCAGGGGGCCGGCGTCGGTGATGACCTTGGCCAGGCCGTTTTCCAGCATGCTGGTGATCTCGCGGAATTCGTCCGGGCTGGCCGATGTGACCACCTGAAACGTGTCCAGCGCATGGCCATTTTTGGCGGTGTGGATGCGGGCATCCAAAATGCTGAAACCGCGCTGGTCAAAGTAGCCGCAAATTCGAGCGAACAGGTCGCTTTGGTCCGGTGTGTAGACCAGCACCTGCAAGCCCTCACCGGCCGGCGAGCGCCGCGCCCGCACAATCGCCTTGGGCGAGCCCACCAGGCGCGACAACTGGCGGGTGTGCCAGGCAATGTCAACCGCATCGTGGCGCATGAAATAGCCCACGTCCAGCGTATCCCACAGGGGTTTGTGGGCCTCAAAGGGAAGGGAGTGCATGTTCAACAGGACCAGGGCCTCGCGCTTGCGGGCCTCGACTTCGGCGTCGGGGTCGGGTGCATGGCCGCCCAGCGCGCGGCTGGTGTAGCGGTACAGGTCTTCCAGCAGCTTGCCCTTCCAGGCATTCCAGACCTTGGGCGAGGTGCCGCGAATATCGGCCACGGTCAGAAGGTACAACGCCGTCAGCTGGCGTTCATTGCCTACACGCTTGGCAAAGTCGGCGATGACTTGGGGGTCGCTCAGGTCAGCCTTCTGGGCGATGCGGCTCATCGCCAGGTGCTCGCGCACCACGAACTCGATCAGTTGCGCGTCTTCGCCCGAGAAGCCGTGTTGTTTGCAGAAGCGGCGTACCTCGACCCCGCCCAGGTCCGAATGGTCACCGCCACGGCCCTTGGCGATGTCATGGAAAATGGCGGCGACGGACAGCAGCCACGGTTTGTCCCATCCTGCGGCCAGTTGCGAGCAAAACGGGTACTCATGCGAGTGTTCCACGATGAAGAAACGGCGCATATTGCGCAGCACCATCAGGATGTGCTGGTCCACTGTGTAGACATGGAACAGGTCGTGCTGCATCTGCCCCACGATGCGGCGAAACACCCATAGGTAACGCCCCAGTACCGAGGTCTGGTTCATCAGACGCATCGCATGGGTGATGCCGTAGGGCTGCATGAGGATCTGGCGAAACGTTTCCCGGTTGACCGGATCGCTGCGAAAGCGGGCGTCCATCTGGTTGCGCGCGTTGTACAGGGCGCGCAGCGTGCGGGCAGACAGTCCCTTCACGCCAACGGTGGTCTGGTAGACCAGAAAGGTTTCCAGTATGGCGTGCGGCTCGCGTTGGTACAGGTCGTCGCTGACCACGTCGATCATGCCCGCCTTGTCGTTGAAATGGTTGTTGATGCGCCGAGGTGAGTGGGTCGTCGGGTTGAGTCGCTCTTCAATGTTGAGAAGCAATATCTGGTTCAGCTGCACCACGGCCTTGGCGGCCCAGTAGTAGCGTTTCATCAGCACTTCGCTGGGGCGCACAAAGGGTTTGTCACCATAGCCAAACGACAGGGCCATGGTGTTTTGCATGTCGAAGATCAGGCGGTCTTCGCGGCGGTTGGCAATCAGGTGCAAGCGTGCGCGGATGCGCATCAGCAACGACTCATTGCGCTGGATTTGCTGCACTTCAAACGGCGTGGCCAGCCCGTGGGCCGCAAGCATCCGCCAGTCGTCACCAAAGCCGGCGGCCTTGGCGACCCAGAGGATGACCTGTAAATCGCGCAGTCCCCCGGGAGACTCCTTGCAATTGGGCTCCAGTGCGTAGGGGGTGTTTTCGTACTTGGTGTGGCGCTGGCGCATTTCCAGCGTCTTGGCGACAAAGAAGGCCTGCGGGTCCATCGCCTTGAAAAACGCGGTCTGGAATTGCAGCACCAGGTCGGCGTTGCCCGTGATCAGTCGGCATTCGAGCAGGGCGGTCTGGATGGTGACGTCTTTTTCCGCTTCCGCCAGACAACTGCCCAGTGTGCGCACGCTGGATCCGATTTCCAACCCGGTGTCCCAACAGCTACCGATGAAGGCTTCGATGCGGCCCTTGAGCTCCGGGTCGTGCTCTGGGTCAAAGGCATCGGGCAGCAGCATCAGCACATCGACGTCGGAGTGGGGAAACAATTCACCGCGCCCGAAACCGCCCACGGCCAGCAGCGCGAACGGTGCATGCAGGCCGGCGTGGCCCCATAGTTTTTTGAGTACGCCATCGGCCAATTGGGCCAGTCGGCTCAGGGCCTTGCGCACATCGCGTCCGGTGGCGCTGCCCTGGCCCAGGGCCTGCAGCAATTGTGTCTTCTGGGTGCGGTACTCGGCGCGTATCGCCTGCAAATCAGCCATGGGTGCCGTGCCGTCGCGGTGGATACTTTATGCGGCGACTGGTGCGGGCACAAATGCGGGCGTTGGCGGGGTGCCGGCTGACACGGTCAGCACCTCGTAGCCGGTGCGGGTGACCAGAATGGTGTGCTCCCACTGGGCCGACAGCGAGTGGTCTTTGGTCACAATGGTCCAACCGTCTTTCTCGGGGCCATCCTTGATCTCTTTTTTGCCCGCGTTGATCATGGGCTCGATGGTGAAGGTCATGCCTTCGACCAGCTTCTCCAGGGTGCCGGCGCGACCATAATGCAGCACCTGCGGCTCTTCATGAAATATCTGGCCAATGCCGTGGCCACAAAACTCTCGCACCACGCTAAAACCGTGGCCCTCGGCAAACTGCTGGATCGCATGGCCAATATCGCCCAGATGGGCACCCGGCTTGACCATCTTGATCCCGTGCCACATGGCTTCATAGGTAATGGCGCACAGCCGCTTGGCGGCGATCGATGCCTCGCCCACGAGAAACATGCGGCTGGAATCGCCATGCCAACCGTCCTTGATGACAGTGACATCAACGTTGACGATATCGCCCTTTTTGAGCTGCTTGTCATTGGGGATGCCGTGGCAGACCTGGTGGTTGATCGAGGTGCAAACCGACTTGGGGTAGGGTGTGTTACCGCCGCCCTTGTAGTTCAACGGCGCGGGGATGCCGCCCTGGACCTGCGTAATGTAGTCATGTGCCAACTTGTCGATCTCATTGGTCGTGATACCGGGCTTGATGAACGGTGTCAGGTAGTCGAGAACTTCGGAGGTCAGGCGGCCCGCAATGCGCATGCCTTGAATGCCTTGGGCGTCTTTGTAGGTAATTGTCATGTGTCAATTATCCCAGAGCGCAATTCACTCCGGGCGTGGCTTGTCTTTCCAGACCGAGGCGCCCAGCAAAACGAGCTGCAATTGCTTGACAAAAGTCTCCATCATTTCGCCTTCAAGCATCGGTTGCTCTGGTGGCAAATCCAGAATCTCGGGGGCGGCGGCCAGCATGGTGGTGACGATGAGGCCACAAACCATTTGCACGCTGGCGGTGGACATGTCTTTGTAGGCGCCCAGTCGGCGAAAGTCCTGCGCCATCTCATTGGTGAAGTGGCTGACTTCGTTGCGAATCGCCATGCGCAGGATGCGACTGCCACCGGATCGTTCACTGGACACAAACAGAAACAGCAGACGGTTTTCGATCACGTACTGGTGGTAAACCTTGACGGACCGGCGAACGATGTCAACCTGCGTGACTCCCGTCTGGCGCGCCTCGCGCAACAGGCGGCGTAAGGTGACACCCATCTCTTCCACCAGTTCGAGACCCAGCTCATCTGTATTGCGAAAGTGCCGGTAGAAAGCGTTGGGAACCATACCGGCCTCGCGGGCGATTTCGCGGATGCCCAGGCTGGTGAAGCTTCGGCCTTCACCCATCAAGCCCAGTGCGGCCTGCAACAGGTTATTGCGCGTGAGGTCTTTGCGCTCGGTGCGGGTCAGCTTGTCTTTGCGCTCGGCGACGGCGGATGGTTTGGTCATGGGTTTCTATATTGTGTACGTTTGTATTTTAGCAATGTCGGCAACCGTGCGACAGCGGCCACTGGCAATTGTCTTCAATTGGTGTATCTCTCTAAAGAAAAGTGAGAATGTTGACATTGAGTGTACAGTTGTACACAATATAGTCATCCTATCACCGCAAGCCGTATTGCGTTGTGGCAACCCGGAGATTCACATGTCACCCACCAGTCCACCCGTCATGCAACTGCAAACACCTATAGCGGTACTCCACACCGGGGCCGTTCGCTTGGCCCATGTGGTCAACGCACCATGGGTAGCCGCGCTGCGCCACCCATGGGTCGAATCCATCGTTCGCCTGCGTGCCGTAGAGGACACGCTGGCTAGCTTGCACCCTCTGCTGTCCCTGACGGAAGTGCGTGCCCGTGTGGTGCGCATCGTTGATGAGACTGCGACGACCAAGACGTTCGTTCTGCAGCCGAATGCGTTGTGGTCGGGTGCCCAGGCGGGCCAGTTTGTGCGGGTGCAGACCGAGATCAATGGGCGTCGTGTGGAGCGCGCCTACAGCCTGTCGTCGCGACCGGGCGCGCGCCGCATCGCGATCACGGTCAAGCTTCAGGAGCAGGGGTTGATGTCAAGCCACCTGCACCATGCGGTTCAGGTGGGCGACGTGCTGATCATCAGTCAGGCGATGGGCGAGTTCACCCTGCCTCCAGAGTTGCCTGCCAAGCTACTTTTGCTCAGCGCAGGCAGTGGCATCACACCGGTAATGGCCATGCTGCGGGACTTGAATGTCCGCCGCTATAGCGGCGATGTGGTGTTCCTGCATGTATGCCACGCACCCGATGAATTGACTTTTGCGCAACAGCTGGCCGCGATCGCCGACGAATTTTCCGAGCTGAGTCTGGTTGTGCACTACAGCGCGACCGATGGGCACTTTTCGCCGGAAGTACTGGCGATGGAAGTGCCGGACATGGCACAACGCAGCACCTGGATGTGTGGCCCTGCGGGCTTTATGGATGCCGTCGCCGCCTATTGGAACGAGCAGGGATTTCGCGTGCCCTTGTTCAGCGAACGTTTCGTTGGCGCTCCCATTCTGCCGAGCAAGGCTCCCGGCACGCCAGTGCAGGTGTCATTCGTGGACCGTGGTGCCGTCTTCACGACCCGTGGCTCCGAGCCCCTGCTGGTGCAAGCCGAGCGTGCGGGTCTGTCGCCCAAGCATGGCTGCCGCATTGGCATTTGCCGCTCGTGCCAGTGCGTCAAAACCAGTGGCACGGTGGAAAACCTGCAGACCGGCGAGGTGTCGTCGGTACCCAATGAGTTGATCCGCCTGTGTATCTCGACGGCGCGCTCCGATCTGGTGCTGGCGCTGTGAGCACGCTCTACAACCTACTGTCACTCTTACTACTATTTCGGAGCATCCCATGAGCTTTGCCAAACCCACCACCCTGAGCCGCGAACAGGTGGCTGACTTCGAACGTGAGGTCAACGCCATCCGCGACGGTGTCATGAACAACCTGGGTCAGGCCGATGTAGACCACATCCGCAGCATGATTCGCATCTGCCGCGCCAGTGAAATCGGTGGCCGCGCACTGCTGCATTTCGGCGTGGGACCGCTGAGCTGGGTGGCCGGTGTAATGGCCCTGGCTAACGCCAAGATTCTGGACAATATGGAGATTGGTCACAACGTGATGCACGGCCAGTACGACTGGACCGGCGACCCGTCGCTGAACTCGCAAACCTTTGAATGGGACATCGCCTGCGACGGCGAACAATGGCGCCATTCGCACAACGTGACCCACCACACCTACACCAACATCCTGGGCAAGGACCGCGACCTGGGTTATTCGCTGCTGCGCATGACGGACGCGCAGAAGTGGAAGCCACGCCATTGGTTCCAGCCGCTGGCGAACCTGATGCTGGCCATGGGTTTTCAGTACGGTGTGGGCTCGCACGACCTCGAGATTGGCCGCTACAAGCATGGCGCCATGCCCAATGCCGAGTTCAAGGCACGCTTGAACCGGTTCTTGACCAAGGTCGGCAAGGTCTGGTTTAAGGACTACCTGCTGTTTCCGGCGCTGGCACTGTGGAGTGCGCCGCGCGTACTGGCGGGCAACTTCTGTGCCAATCTGATCCGCAACCTGTGGACCTACCTGATCATTTTCTGCGGACATTTCACCGAGGGTGTGGCCATTTACCGTGAGGAAGATACGCGCAACGAAACGCGGGGCGATTGGTACATCCGCCAGCTCTCGGGTTCCAGCAATCTGACCGGCGGGCGTCTGTTCCACATCATGAGCGGCCACCTGAGCCACCAGATCGAACACCATCTGTTTCCCGACATGCCGGCCCATCGCTACCCCGAGGTCGCGCCCCAGATCGAGGCGCTGTGTCGCAAATACGGCTTGTTTTACAACACGGGAAGCCTGCTGAAGCAGTATGGGACGGTGATGAAGCGCATCCTGACCCACACGCTACCGCCTAAGCAGCAGCTCGTTTGATGCACTGCAATATGCGGTTAGGCGAAACGCTCTACGCTAAATGACCAATTGGTCGGTACTATCGCGCCCCAAAGGAGCTTCCCTCTCATGACTGATTCGTATCTTGGCTTTGCCAACTCAACCCTGGGCTCACGCATTGCATCGATGCTGGGTCTGCCCCAACCCCTGCCGCTGGAGCGCTTCAAGCCCGGCCAGCCCGTCATCAAGGGCGGCGTGCTGCTCGGTGGTGGTGGCACCCCCCAATTGCTGAACGCATTGGTCGACGCTTTTAAAGCCATGGGTGCGCAAACCGTCGCGCACAAGAGCCTGCCCCAGTGGGTCGGACTTGCCAATGAGGCCGGCATGATGACCGGCCGCTGGGGTGTGGCCGACCAGGCCGGTGAAAAGGTCAAGGCCCTGGTGTTTGACGCCACCGGTCTGAGTGACAGTTCGCAATCCGACACCATCTACAACTTTTTCCACGATGCCGCGCGCTCCGTGCTGACTTGCGGCCGTGTGGTCGTGCTGGGCCGCCCACCAGAAGCCTGTGCCAATCCGCGCCAGGCGACGATCCAGCGTGCGCTGGAAGGCTTGACCCGTTCGCTGGCGAAGGAACTCAAACGCGCCATCACGGTGCAATTGGTCTATGTGGCCGAGGGCGCCGAAGACCAGCTGGAAAACACGCTGCGCTTTCTGTTGTCACCCCGCTCGGCCTATGTCTCGGCACAGGTCGTGCGACTGACCGTGCCCAGCGTTGCTGCTAAGACTGCTATCGACTGGACACAGCCGTTGGCGGGCAAAAAAATACTGGTGACCGGTGCGTCCCGCGGCATTGGCGCATCCATCGCCGAAGTCATGGCCCGCGACGGCGCACACGTCATTTGCCTCGATGTACCCCAAGCCCAGGAAGGACTGGATGAAGTGGCCAAGCGCCTAGGCGCCAAGGCACTGGCCCTGGACATTGGATCGATGGAAGCGCCACAAGCTTTGGTGGACGCAGCCTTGGCCGATGGCGGTTGGGATGTCGTCGTACACAACGCAGGCATCACCCGCGACAAGACCATTGCCAACATGAAAGACCACCTGTGGCAAGCCGTGGTCAACGTCAATTTATCGACCCAGGAGCGCATCAACGACGCGCTGGTGGCCTCCGGTGCGCTCAAGGCCGGCGCGCGCATCGTCTGCGTGTCATCCATCTCCGGTATTGCAGGCAACCTGGGCCAGACCAACTACGCACTGTCCAAGGCCGGTGTGATTGGCATGGTGCAGAGCATGGCACCGGTGCTGGCTGAGAAGGGCATCACCATCAACGCCGTGGCGCCCGGTTTCATCGAAACCCAGATGACGGCTGCCGTGCCCTTTGCCATCCGCGAAGCAGGTCGCCGCATGAACTCCATGGGGCAGGGCGGTCAACCGGTGGACGTGGCGGAAGCCATTGCCTGGTTTGCCTCCCCCGCGTCCGGCGGCTTGACCGGCAATGTGGTGCGCGTCTGCGGCCAAAGCCTGATCGGAGCATGACCATGAAAACCACTGAAATCACCGGCACGCCCAGTATGGCGGCCACGTTTTTCCGCGCGCTGGGCACCGGTGCCAAGCGCCCAGGTCTGCTGATGACTTTGCCTAAGGCGGAGTTGGCATTGCCCAAGGTTGTGCTCGATGCCCAGCACATTGCGCGCTACGCGGCGCTGTGCGGATTCAGTGAATCGCAGGGTGTGCCACTGATCTATCCACAAATGCTGACCTTTCCCCTGGTCACGGCCTATATCTGCTCCGACGCCTGCCCCTGGCCGGCCATGGGTACGGTGCACCTGGCCAACAGCATTGAGCAGTACAAGCCTTTGCAAGCGGGCGATGCAGTGCGGGTAGAAATGGGCACTGGCCATCTGTTTGCCCATGAAAAAGGGCAGGGCTTTACGCTGGACCTGCGCATTCTGCGCGATGGCGAACTGGTCTGGAGCGCTACGCAGAGCCTGCTGAGAGTGGGCGTCAAGCCGACAACGGGCACTCCCTACCGCAGCCAGATTGCCAGTGACGCCGCGCTGTCGTGCCAGACCGAGTTCACGGCGAGCGCCGACATCGGCCGCCGCTATGGCGCGGTGTCAGGCGACCGCAACCCCATCCACATGGCGGCTCTGACCGCCAAGATGTTTGGTTTCCAGCGCGCCATAGCGCATGGCATGTGGACCAAGGCGCGTGCCTTGTCCTACTTGCTGCCAGCCGAGCCGCTTGGGCGTGCTTCGACGTCGGTTGAGTTCAAAACACCGCTGCTGCTACCAGGCCGTGCGGCGCTGTGGACCGAACGTTCGGCCAACGGCGCTTTGTTTGAAGTGCGCGACCGCAAGGGACAGCGCCCGCATTTGCGTGGCCAGCTCAGCTACTGATCGCGCCGCGCCTTCTTCAAGACCCATCCGATCCAACTTTGTTTTTCTTCGTTCAAGGAACAACACCATGACAAACACCATTCGTCGCGTCGCCATTCTGGGCGGCAACCGTATTCCTTTCGCCCGTTCCAACACGGTCTACTCCCAAGCCTCCAACCAGGAGATGCTGACGGCCACGCTGCAAGGCCTGGTGGATCGCTTCAGCCTGCACGGCGAGCGCCTGGGCGACGTGGTCGCTGGAGCAGTCATGAAGCACTCGCGCGATTTCAACCTGGTGCGCGAGTCCGTCCTGTCCACCACACTGGCCCGCGAGACACCGGCTTTTGACATTCAGCAAGCCTGTGGCACCGGTCTGGAAGCCGCGATGATCGTGGCCAACAAAATTGCGCTGGGCCACATCGAGAGCGGCATTGCGGGGGGAGTGGACACCACGTCGGATGCGCCCATCGCGCTGAACGAGAAGTTGCGCAAGATTTTGCTGGACCTGTCCCGCGCCAAGACCGCCGTCCAGCGCATGGCAGTGGCATCGCGTATTCGGCCAGCCATGCTGGTTCAGCCCTCGCTGCCGCGCAATGGCGAACCGCGAACCGGCTTCTCCATGGGTGAGCACGCCGAGCAAATGGCGCGCGAGTGGGCCATCCCCCGCGAAGCACAAGATGAGCTGGCGCTGAAGAGCCACCAGAACCTGGCCAAGGCCTATGAGCAAGGCTTTTTCAACGATCTGATGACCCCCTTCAAAGGCGTCACCAAGGACAACAACCTGCGGGGCGACCTGACGATTGAAAAGTTGCGCTCGCTCAAGCCCGTGTTTGACAAGAAGGTAGCACCCGGCCAGGGCACACTGACCGCCGGCAATTCCACGCCGCTGACCGATGGCGCATCCGCCGTCCTGTTGGCCAGCGAAGAGTGGGCTGCCGCGCACAAGCTGCCGGTGCTGGCCTACATCACCTTCAGCGAAGTTGCGGCCGTCGATTTCTTCGACAAGAAGGAGGGCCTGCTGATGGCCCCGGCCTATGCCGTGCCCCGCATGCTGGCCCGGGCTGGCTTGACGCTGCAAGACTTTGACTACTACGAAATCCACGAAGCCTTCGCCGCCCAGGTGCTGTGCACGCTCAACGCCTGGCAGGACAAGGTGTTCTGCAAGCAGCAGCTTGGCTTGGACAAGCCGCTGGGCAAGATAGACATGAAGAAACTGAACGTCAACGGCAGCTCTCTGGCTGCGGGTCACCCCTTTGCCGCAACCGGTGGCCGCATCGTGGCCACGCTGGCCAAGATGCTGGCGCAAAAGGGCTCAGGCCGTGGCCTGATCTCTATTTGCGCCGCTGGCGGTCAAGGTGTTGTTGCCATCATTGAAAGGTAAGAGTCATGTTGCATTACAAAGCTCCCCTGCGCGATATGCGCTTTTTGATCAACGAAGTGCTGGACTACCCCCAGCACTACAGCACGCTGTCCAATGGCGCCGAGGCCACACCTGAGATGGTCGATGCCATCCTGGAGGGTGCAGCAACGCTGTGTGAAGAGGTGCTGGCGCCGCTGAACGCATCCGGTGACAAGGAAGGCTGCCATTTGGCGGACGGTGTGGTGACCACACCCAAGGGCTTCAAGGAGGCCTATGCCCAGTTTGTGGCCGGTGGCTGGCAAGGGCTGTCCTTCCCGGTGGAATACGGTGGCCAGGGCATGCCCATGTCGCTGAACCTGTTCAAGTCGGAAATGATGGGCGCGGCCAACTGGTCGTTCAACATGTACCCGGGCTTGAGCATTGGCTGCATCAACACACTGTTGCAATACGGCACCGACACCATCAAGACGGTGTACCTGCCGCGCCTGGTGGCCGGTGAGTGGACCGGCACCATGTGCCTGACCGAACCGCAGTGCGGCACCGACCTGGCACAGGTCAAGACCCGTGCCGAGCCGCAGGCCGATGGCACCTATGCGCTGACCGGCACCAAGATCTTTATCTCGTCCGGCGACCACGATCTGGCCGAAAACATCGTGCACATCGTGCTGGCCCGTTTGCCAGGCGCACCGGCTGGTACGCGTGGTATTTCGCTGTTTGTCGTGCCCAAGTTGGTAGTCGCAGCCGACGGCACGGTCGGCGCACGCAACGGCGTCAACACCGGCTCCATTGAGCACAAGATGGGTATCAGCGCCAATGCAACTGCTGTGCTGAACTTTGACGGCGCCATCGGCACCCTGATTGGCGAGCCCAACAAGGGGCTGGAAGCGATGTTCACCTTCATGAACACTGCCCGCATCGGCACCGCCATCCAGGGCGTCGCCCATGCCGAACTGTCGTTTCAGGGCGCCTTGCCGTATGCACAAGAGCGCCGCTCCATGCGCGCTCTGTCGGGCAAGAAGGAGCCCGAGCAGGTGGCCGACGCGCTGATCTGGCACCCCGATGTGCGGCGCATGCTGCTGACGCAAAAGGCGATTGCCGAAGGCGGCCGTGCCATGGTCTACGGCGCCGCAAAGATTGCCGACAAGATGTTCAACGCCGTGACGGAAGGCGACCAGGCCACATACAAAAAGTACGACGACGAACTGGGCTTCTACACCCCCATCCTCAAAGGCTTCTTGACCGAGATGGGCCTGGAAGCGGCCAACCTGGGTATCCAGGTGTTTGGCGGCCACGGCTACATCGGCGAGCACGGTATGGAGCAGATTGCACGCGATGCCCGCATCTCTACGCTGTACGAAGGCACGACCGGCATCCAGGCGCTGGACCTGCTGGGCCGCAAGGTGCTGCTCAACACCAAGGGCAAGTGCGTGCGTGATTTCAGCGGCACCGTGCTGCGTTTTGCCAAACCATTTGCGCTGCAACGCACCCCCATGGGCCAGTTGGCCCGCACGCTGGTGCGCCGCACCGCGCAGTGGAACCTGTTGACCACGCTGATCATGCTGCGCGCATCCAAAGACCGCGAGCAGGTGGGATCCAGCAGCGTGGACTACCTGATGTATTCCGGCTTTGTGATGATGGCCTACTTCTGGGCGCTGCAGGCGGCCACGGCCACCGAACTGCTGGCCAGTGGCAAGGGCAAAGAGTCCAATGATTTCTACACCGCCAAGATCCAGACCGCAGAGTTCTACTTTGCGCGCCTGCTGCCACGTGCCGACGGTCACTACAGCGCGGCACTGGCGCCAACCAGTGCCGTGATGCAGATGCCGCAGAAGCTGTTTCAGATGGCGTGATGTCGGTGTTGGGTGGTCCTAGGCGAACATCTAACGCAACTCCAACAACAAATCCTTGGCGTTGATCACCTCTCCCGAGCGCACATGCACCGCATGCACCGTAGCATGGCAATCTGCGGTCAGCATGGTCTCCATCTTCATGGCTTCCATGGACAGCAGCGGATCACCCTTCTGCACCTGCTGGCCGACCTTGACTGCGACGATCACCACCATACCTGGCATGGGTGCACCCACGTGGTTCGGGTTGCCCTCTTCGGCCTTCGCCTTGGCGTGCGCGGTTCCCACAATGCCGGCTTTGGGTACCCGCACCGTGCGCGGCTGGCCGTTGAGCTCGAAGAACACCTTGATCTTGCCTTCTTCGTCCACCGTTTCGGAGCGCCCGGTCTGGCGCACCACCAGCGTCTTGCCCTTGTCGATGTCGATGGATACCTCTTCGCGGTCAGCCAGACCGTAGAAGAACGGTGAGGTGGGCAAGAGCGAGACGTCGCTGAAGTGGGTACGGTGCTCGGCATAGTCCTTGAACACCTTGGGATACATCAGGTAGGAGGCCAGATCGGTGTCGCTGACCTTGCGGCCCACCGCGGCCTCTGCTTCCTTGCGCTTGGCTTCCAGATCGACGGGGGCCAGGTGATCGCCGGCACGACCCTGCATGGGGGCCTCGCCCTTGAGTACCTTGTGTTCCAGCGCCTTGGGGAAGCCATCCGGCGGGAATCCCAGCTCGCCCTTGAACAGCGAAACCACCGATTCGGGGAACGCAATCTCGCGCGTTGGGCTGCTCACATCCTGTGGCTTGAGGTCATTGGCCACCATGAACAGCGCCATATCGCCGACTACCTTGGACGTGGGCGTGACCTTGACGATGTCGCCAAACAGCACATTCACATCGGCATAGGCTTTGGAGACGTCGGGCCAGCGATGGGCCAGGCCCATGGCGCGGGCCTGCTCGCGCAGGTTGGTGTACTGGCCTCCTGGCATTTCGTGGTTGTAGACGTCCGAGGTGCCGGAGCGCATGTCCGCTTCAAACGGCGAATAGGCACGGCGCACGCCTTCCCAGTAGTGCGACAGGGCCTGCATGGCGCCCAGGTCCATGCCGGGGTCCCGGGAGGTTCCTGCCAGGGCGGCTGCAATGGAGCCCAAGTTGGGCTGAGACGTCAGGCCGCTCATGGAGTCCAGCGCGCCATCCACTGCGTCGCAGCCCGCCTCAATGGCGGCCAAGACGGAGGCTGCCGAGATGCCGCTGGTGTCGTGGGTGTGGAAATGGATGGGCAAGCCCACTTCCTGTTTGAGTACCCGCACCAGCTCTGCTGCCGCGCGCGGTTTGCAGACACCGGCCATGTCCTTGATGCCCAGGATGTGGGCGCCGGCC
>CAINUX010000241.1 GCA_903853895.1 uncultured beta proteobacterium
CCGCATCGGCTACCCGGTGTTGATCAAGGCCAGCGCTGGCGGCGGTGGCAAGGGCATGCGCGCCGTGGACAAAGCCGAAGACTTTGCCGCTGCGCTGGCTTCCTGCAAGCGCGAGGCCATCAACAGTTTTGGCGATGACGCGGTGCTGATAGAAAAGTATGTGCAGCGCCCGCGCCATATCGAGATCCAGGTGTTTGGCGACAGCCATGGCAACTATGTCTACCTGTTCGAGCGCGACTGCTCGGTACAGCGGCGCCACCAGAAGGTGCTGGAAGAGGCCCCAGCGCCCGGCATGACGCCGGAGATGCGCGCCCAGATGGGCCTGGCGGCCGTGGCTGCGGCCCGTGCCGTGAACTACGTCGGTGCCGGCACGGTCGAATTCATTGTCGAACAGCGTGACGGCGGTGAGATGAATTTCTTCTTTATGGAGATGAACACTCGGTTGCAGGTGGAGCATCCCGTGACCGAAGCCATCACTGGCCAGGATCTGGTGGAGTGGCAACTGCGCGTGGCCAGCGGCGAGACCTTGCCCAAGGCGCAGGACGAGCTCAGGATCATGGGCCATGCCATCGAGGCGCGCATCTGCGCAGAGAATCCCGACAACAACTTCCTGCCTGCAACCGGCACGCTGCATGTGTACGGCCTGCCGACCTGCACCACGTTCGAGCGGTCCGACAACGCCGTGCGGGTGGACTCCGGCGTGCGCGAGGGCGACTCCATCAGCCCGTTCTACGACTCCATGGTCGCCAAGCTCATCGTGCACGGTGCCACGCGCGAGCAGGCGCTGGCCCGCATGGACACCGCTCTCGCCCAGACCCATATCGTCGGCTTGACAACCAATGTGCAGTTCCTGCGCCATGTGACGACCAGTCCATCGTTCGCCCAGGCGCAGCTCGACACGGCGCTGATTCCCCGCGAGTCCGCCGTGCTGTTCAACCAGGAAAAGGTCGGCCTGCACATGGCGACTGCAGCCATGGTGGCCGACATGCTGGTCAGCGAAGCCAGTCTGGCCCAGCAGGCCAATGTCCACGGCTGGATCGACCCTTGGGCGCAGCGCGACGGCTGGCGCTCGCATGGGGCTTCCAACCGCGAATTCATGCTGGAGTTTCACGGCGAGCCGCACACGGCGCTGTTCACCCGTCTGCACGATGGCGGCCTGCAACTGACCATCGACGGCAACACCGCGGCTCTGCGTTACGCGCCGATGGCCGGCGGCGCGCTGGATGTGCGCTATGGCGACCTGCGCTCCACCGTGCATTTGTATAAGAAAGGCGAGGTAGCCCACGTATTCACTGCACAAGGCGCTACACAAATCGTAGCAATCGACGCGCTGGCGCACGCCGGCGAGGTGCATGCCGAAGTGGGTCGTCTGACCGCACCCATGCCCGGCAAGGTAGTGTCGTTCGCCGTCAAGGCCGGCGATGCGGTGAAGAAAGGCCAGGCCCTAGCCGTGATGGAAGCCATGAAGATGGAGCACACTATTGCAGCCCCGGCCGATGGCAAGGTGACCGAGCTGCTGTTCGCTCCCGGCGACCAGGTGACCGAGGGCGCCGAGTTGCTGAAGCTTGAAGTGGCTACCTGATACCTTGCGGGACAGACCGCAGCCGCGTAGCGGCAAGCTCTGTCCTCAACTGATCATGAACATTACCTTTTGCTGCACGGATACCGCATCCGAACCCTGGTTGCTGGGCCTGCGTGCGGCGCTGCCACACGCCGATGTCAGTCTGTGGACGCCCGGTGCAACGCCGGCTGACTACGCCGTGGTGTGGGCGCCGCCCCAGCAGTTCTTTGACGAGCAGGCCCAACTCCAGGCCGTGTTCAACATCGGCGCCGGCGTCGACGCGCTGCTCAAACTCAAGCTGCCGCCGCAGGCGCGCATCGTGCGGCTGGACGATGCCGGCATGTCCGTGCAAATGGCGGAGTACGTGTGCCACGCCGTGATCCGCCATTTCCGCGAATTCGATGCCTACGAGGCTGACACTCGCCAGGGCAAGTGGTCATTCCGCAAACCGCGGGAGCGTGCAGATTTCCCGGTGGGCATCATGGGGCTGGGCGTGCTCGGCGCGCGCGTAGCACGGTCCTTGGTGCAGTTTGAATTCCCAGTGAATGGCTGGAGCCGCAGCCCCAGTTTCCTGGACGGTGTGAAGTGCTTTTCGGGTGCCGACGGTTTCAACGATTTTTTGGCCGCCAGCCGCGTGCTGGTCTGCCTGCTGCCGCTGACGCCCGATACCCGCGACATCATGAACCGGGATAGCCTATCGCGTCTGCAGCCCTGTGCCTATGTCATCAATGTGGCACGCGGCGCCCATCTGGTGGATGAAGATCTGTTGGCCTTGTTGGAAAGCGGCCATCTGGCCGGCGCCACGTTGGATGTATTCCGCACCGAGCCGCTGCCAGCAGGCCACCCGTTCTGGACGCACCCTATGATCACGGTCACGCCGCACACATCTGCGCGGACCCTGCGCAGCGAGAGCATTGCGCAGATTGCCGGCAAGATGGCTGCGCTGCAGCGTGGCGAACCCGTTGCGGGTGTGGTGGACCGCGGACAGGGTTACTGACGCGTACAGCTATGAGCGCGACACCGCCCGATGTTTCCTGGCCCGTGCTGGCGGACGTCATTGCGGACGTGCGTCGTGCTGGTGCGGATGTAGTGGCCGATGCGCTGGAACGGGCGGTGACCAGCGGCTCCACCTCCGGGGAGATACTGGCCAGCCTGGGCCAGGTGCTGCGTACCCACCAGACGCTGCGAGCGCGGTTGCTGCCAATGGCGCAGGCGCAGTGGGATGCAGTGTTGGCCGAAGTGCACAGCGCCTACCCGGGTTCTGCCGTGCGTGACTGGCTGGCAGCGTTGGTAGCCAAATTTCGGTGAGGCGTTGCGCGCGCAGGGCCTTTGGAAGTGTGCCAAGATTCCGGCCTATCCAAGATGAATTGCGATTACCTTGAAGAGAAAACCATGACTATCCCCTCCCGCGTCAAACTGGTCGAAGTCGGTCCCCGCGACGGCCTGCAGAATGAGAAGCAGCCGGTGCCGGCAGCTGTCAAGATCGAACTGGTGCATCGCTTGCAGGAAGCCGGCCTGAAAGAAATCGAGGTCACCAGCTTTGTCAGTCCGAAGTGGGTGCCGCAGATGGCGGACAACGCCGAAGTCATGGCCGGCATCCAGCGCCAGCCCGGCGTGCGCTACTCGGTGCTGACGCCCAATCTGCAGGGCTATGAGGCAGCAGTCAAGACGCAGCCTGATGAAATCGTGGTGTTTGGTGCGGCCAGCGAGGCCTTCAGCCAGAAGAACATCAACTGCTCCATAGCCGAGAGCATCGAGCGCTTTCGCCCCGTTGTGCAGGCGGCGCTGGCCCAGGGGCTGACGGTCCGTGGCGCCATTTCCTGCGCGGTAGGTTGCCCGTATGAGGGCGAGATCGCCCCCGAGCGAGTGGCCTTGGTGGCGCGGCTGATGCACGAGATCGGCGTGCAGCACGTGGGCGTGGCCGACACCATTGGCGTGGGCACGCCGCGCAAGGTGCAGCGGGCGCTGGATGCGGCGCTGACCGTCTACACCATCGACCAGATTTCCGGCCATTTCCACGACACCTACGGCATGGCCCTGGCCAACACCCTGGTCAGCTTGCAGATGGGCGTGTGGCAGTTCGACACCTCAGTGGCCGGGCTGGGTGGCTGTCCGTATGCCAAGGGCGCCACCGGCAATGTGGCCTCCGAAGACGTGGTCTATCTGCTACACGGCATGGGCATTGAGACCGGCATTGACCTGGACAAGCTGGTGGACGCCGGGAAGTTCATCAGTGACTTCTTGCAACGCAAGCCCAACTCCCGCGCAGCGACCGCGCTGCTGAACAAGCGGCTGGGATAATCGGCCCCATGGAAGACCAGACATTGCAGAATCTGCCCGAAGGCGTGCAGCGCGTGGCAGCAGCCCTGAAAGCCAAGAACCATCCCCACGCCCCGGTGATGCTGAGTGATGCCGCGCGCACCGCGCAGCAGGCAGCCGATGCCTTGGGCATTGCACTGGGCCAGATTGCCAAGAGCATCATCTTCCGCCGCAAGGTGGATGACGTGGCCGTGCTGGTCATCACCTCCGGCGACCGGCGCGTGGACGAGAAAAAGGTCGAGGCCCTGGTGGGCAAGCTGGGGCGCGCCGACGCCGATTTCGTCAAGGCCAAGACCGGCTTCAGTATTGGCGGCGTGTCGCCGCTGGCGCATGCGCAAGTGCCGGTGACGCTGGTGGATGAGGAACTGTTTCGCTTCGAGGAAATCTGGGCCGCCGCTGGCCACCCCCATGGTGTGTTCAAGCTGCGACCGCACGATCTGGCGCTGCTGGCCGATGCCCCCACGGCCAATGTCACGCAGACACCCAAACCCTGAGATTCCCATGAATGCTATTGAAATACTAGCGGAGCGTGCAGTGTTGGCGAGGGCTAGCACCGAAAATGTTCCATCACCCTGTGTCTCGGTGTGTCGCATGGATGCACAGCGCGCCGTCTGTGAGGGCTGCCTGCGCAGCATCGACGAAATCCGGCTCTGGAGCACTGCCAGCGGCCTGCAGAAAAAGGCCGTCTGGGCGCTGATTGCGCAGCGCATCGCCGCCCTGGAGCCCACCACACCATGAAACACATCACCTGTTATCTGGACTTCATCTCACCCTACGCCTGGCTGGCGTTCGATGAACTGCCCGAAGCCCTGATGGGCATGAGCTACTCGGTCACCTACAAGCCGCTGCTGTTTGCGGCCCTGCTCAAGCACCACGGCCAGCTGGGCCCGGCCGAAGTCCCCGACAAGCGGGACTGGACCTACCGCCAGGTGCAGTGGCTGGCGCACAACAAGGGCCGTACGCTGGACATGCCTGCGGCCCACCCGTTCAACCCGCTGGGCCTGCTGCGTCTGGCCATCGCCACCGACCCCAATGGCCAACCTAACCGCTACGCGTGCGAGACCGTGTTCCGCCACGTCTGGGTGGGTGGACTGGATGCTGCCGATGCCAGTCGACTGACTGCACTCACGCAACAGTTGGCGCCCACGCGCGACCCGGGTGATGCGTCGGTCAAGGCCCAACTGCGCTCGCACACCGACGAGGCCATTGCCAAAGGTGTGTTTGGCGTGCCGGCATTTGAAGTTGATGGCAAAGTGTTCTGGGGGTTGGATGGCTTGCCCATGCTGCGCGCTTACCTGCAGGGCGATGCCTGGTTTGATGGCCCGGCCTGGGATGGCGCCACAAACGTTCCAATAGGCACCGCCCGTCAGTAAACTGAGGGGTTGCGATGGGAAAATCGCGGCATGCCAGGCGCCTTCAACTTCTCTGCATCCCCCTTTGATTGCCTGACGCTGGACCAGCAGCGGCTGGTCCGCGATAGCGTCGACATTGCCTACTTTCCCAAGGGCAAAACCATACTGGCGCTGGGCGACCCTCCCACCCATCTGTTTGTGATCATCAAGGGCTTCGTCCAACAGTACGACGGCAACGAGGCCCTCACCACCTATGGGCCTGACGACACTTTTGACGGCCGTGCTCTGGTCGCGGGCAAGGTCAGCAGCAAGTTTGTGGCGGCCGAAGAGGTGGTGGCCTACCAGCTGGCCAAACAGGCCGTCAGTGACCTGATTGCCGAAAACGCCACCTTCGGAGCCTTGCTGTTTTCGGACCTGTCCAACAAACTCAGCGCCCTGACCGAGCGGCAAAACCGGCACGAACTGCAGTCGCTGACCATGGCACGGGTGGATGCCGCCTTCATCCATCCGCCGCATTTTGTCGACGCCGACACCAGCATTCTGGACGTGGTCAAGACTTTTGCGGCCCTGCACATTGGCGCGGTGCTGGTGCGCGATGCGCGTGCTAACCCGAGTGCGCTCGGCATTTTCACGACGACCGGGTTGCAAAAGGCGATTCTGCATGGCACGCCGCTGGACCAGTTGCCGGTGCGGGAACTCGCCAATTTCTCGCTGGTGACGGTGCGCCCCGGCGATCTGATCGGCGATGCGCTGGCGACCCTGATCAAGCACAAGGTGCACCGGGTGCTGGTGGCCGAAGGCGAGCACATCCACGGCATTCTGGAAGCGCTCGATTTGTTCGGGTTCCTGTCCAACCAGTCCTACCAGATCAACGAGCAGATCATCGCTGCGCAGGACGTGGAAGCGCTGAAAGCTGCTGCGGGCCAGATCACCCGGCTGATTGCGCTGCTGCACCGCAGTGGCACCAAGGTCAACATGATCGCCCGGCTGGTGCAGGAGCTCAACCTGCGCCTGTTCGAGCGGGCCTGGCACTTGATTGCCCCGCCCGATCTGGTGGCCAATAGCTGCCTGTTTGTGATGGGCAGTGAGGGCCGCGGCGAGCAGTTGCTCAAGACAGACCAGGACAATGGCCTCGTGCTGCGCGACGGCTATGTCTGCTCGGTCGACCTGGCCCAGGTGTGCCAGCAGTTCTCGGCGGCGCTGACCGATTTTGGCTACCCGCAGTGCCCCGGCAACATCATGGTCAGCAACCCGCACTGGCGTCAGAGCGTGTCGGACTTCAGCCAGATGGTGCGCCTGTGGTCGGTCACCGCCAGTCCGGACAGCCTGATGGAGCTGGCCATTTTTCTGGACGCCCACGCCGTCTGCGGCGATACCAGCCTGCTGGAGACGGTGCGCTCCGCCGTGTTTGACCTGACCGCCGACAACGACGCCATGCTGGCGCGCTTTGCGTCAGCCATCAATTTCTTTGGCAGCAGCCATGGCTGGTGGAACCGGTTGCTGTCGCTGGGTGACAAAGACGGCGAACAGTTGGACCTGAAAAAGGTTGGCACCTTTCCACTGGTCCATGGCATCCGCAGCCTGGCGCTGTCGCAGCGCCTGACCGCGGTGACCACGGTGGGTCGCATCGAGGCCCTGGCCGCGGCCGGCAAGTTGCCCGAGAAGCTGGCGGCCGACCTGATCGACAGCCTGCACTTCTTCATGGGGCTCAAACTCAAGGTCGGCTTGCAAGAGCTCGACACCGGCCACGCAGTGTCGGGCGGCATCCAGATGGAAAAGCTCAGCAGCCTGGACCGTGACTTGCTCAAGGACACGCTGGGCGTGGTCAAACTTTTCAAGGTCTTGCTGAACCAGCGCTTTCATCTGGAAGCTTTGTAGTGGCTGGCGACTATCCCCTGGCGACCTGGATCGCTGCCCTCAAGCGCGAGTGGCTGCTCTACCACCTGGGCGACCCGCGCTTTCGCTTTATGTGGGACAAGCCGCCACCCGACGAGTGGGTGGCCATTGATTGCGAAACCACGGGCCTGAACACCCGCACCGACGACATCATCGCCATCGGCGCGGTGCGCATCCGCGGCAACCGCGTCATGACCAGTGAGCGTCTGGAACTGCTGGTGCGTCCCGACAAGAAAAAAATCTCGGCTGACAGTGTGCGCGTGCACCGGCTGCGCGAGCAGGACGTAGCACAGGGCGCCCATATCGACGATGCCATGGTGCAACTGATGCGATTCATTGGCAGCCGCCCGCTGGTGGGTTACTACCTTGAATTTGACGTGGCAATGATCAACCGCGTGCTGTTTCCCATTCTGGGTATGGGGCTGCCGCAGGAAAAGATCGAGGTCTCGGGTCTTTACTACGATTACAAGTACCAGCAGCTGCCTTCAAGCGCGCGGGACCACCCCGCCATTGACCTGCGTTTTGACACCCTGATGCGTGACCTCGGCTTGCCGCTGTGGCCAGCACATGATGCAGTAAACGATGCGGTAATGGCGGCCCTGGCCTTTGTGAAACTGCGGCATTTGCGAGCCGCATAGCGCGCGGTAGGTGGTGTGCCGGTAGGGGTCAACCCGCATGGCATCCCGGTGGCGTTGAGTGGATGATGGGGAGCACAACTTACGTATTCATCCAGGAGTCCCTATGCACCAGCGCGCCCCGCGACCAACCGCCCAGCTGATAGTTCGAATGGCCCCCGTGGCCGTAGCAGCCTTGTTAGTGGCGTGTGCCACCCCGTCCGGAGGACCAGACTACCGCACCGCCACCATCCAGCGCACCGCCAACGGCGTGCCGCACATCAGCGCACCCGACCCCGAAACCCTGGCCTATGCCATGGCTTACGCCTATGCGCAGGACAACGTCTGCATGACGGCTAACCAGCTGGTCACGGTACGCGGAGAGCGTTCACGGCACTTTGGCGCGGCCACTCCGGGCCTGTTGGCCCGGCGCATGCTGCCCAACGAAGTGATGGACTTTTTTATCGCCGCACACATGGACGACGCGGCTTTGGAGCGTGCCTGGACTACCGACGCCAGCGCCGAGTCGCTGGCACTGGCGCGCGGTGCCGTTGCTGGCTATAACCGCTACCTGGCCGACAACGCTGGCAAACTACCCGCTGCCTGCAACAACCAGCCGTGGGTGCGCCCCATGACCCTGGCCGAGTTCCGCCGCCAGGGCGAGTTGACCGCCGTGCAGGCTGCCACTGCGGCGCTGGCCGATGCCATGCTGGGCGCCAAGCCGCCAGCGCCGACGGCGGCCCTTGCGCCCGCGGTTCACCTGGCGGACGCATCAGACGCCATGCGGGAGATGGGCTTGCTCGATTCGCCACTGGGCTCTAACGCCTGGGCCTTTGGCAAAGACACGACGGCCAACGGAAGTGGCCTTCTCATTGGCAATCCGCACTTTCCGTGGGCCGGGGTCAACCGCTTCTGGCAGGTGCACCTCACCATACCCGGCAATCTGGATGTGATGGGCGTGGGCATTGGCAACTTTCCCAATGTGACCATCGGCTTTAACAAGGACGTGGCCTGGTCGCACACCGTTTCCACTGGCAAACGCTTTACCCTGCATGAATTGACACTGGCTGCGGGCGACCCCACCGGCTATGTTGTGGATGGGCAGACCGTCAAGATGACGCCGCGTACCGTGAGCATTCAGGTGCCAGGTGCCGACGGCAGCCTGCAGGCCAAAAACCAGACGGTTTGGTCCACCCGCTGGGGCCCGGTGGTCGTCATTCCGCGCGCCGGTCTGAACTGGACCGCCAAGACCGCCTATGCCTTGAAGGATGCCAATGTAGGCAATGTGCGCGCCACCGACTCTTCGCTGGGCTTTGGCCGTGCCCGCAACGTGCACGAGCTGCGCGCAGCGATGAAGAACATCGGCACACCCTGGGTCAATACCCTGGCAGCAGACCGCCATGGCAATGCACTCTATGCCGACGTGTCGGTGGTGCCCGATGTGGACGCTGCCCAGCTGCAGCGCTGTGCGCCCAGCAAACCGGCTGCCGCACTGCTACCCGCCGCCGGGCTGGTGGTGCTGGATGGCTCGAAGAGCGACTGCGACTGGCGCCGCGACCCCGCGTCACCGATCCCAGGGCTCATCCCCATGGAGCGCATGCCCACCACCGTGCGCAGCGACTGGGTGCACAACAGCAATGACGGCTTCTACTACACCAACCCGCTGCAAAAATGGTCTGGCATATCACCCATGGTGGGCGATACCAGCGTGACGCGCCCCCGCACCCGCGCCGGCCTGACCGAGATTCCTGAAATGCTGGCGCAGGGAAAGGTCACCCCCGAAGCCGCACAGCGCCAGCTGTTTTCCAATCGCAATTTCATGGCCAGCGTCGTCGTGCCCGACCTGCTGGCAGCCTGTGGCGATGCCCCCACGGCCGAAGCGCGTGACGGCTGCGCGGCCCTGCGCGGCTGGGACCGTACCAATAACCTGGATGCCCGTGGCGCACACCTGTTCCGCGAGTTCTGGCGCACTGTGCGCACGGTGCCGGGCCTGCACCGCGTTACGTTTGACGTGGCGCAGCCCGCTACGACACCGTCCGGGCTGAAGATGGCAGACCCTGCCGTCGCCGGCAAGGTCTGGGATGCGTTGACTGCCGCCGTCAAGGCGGTGCGCACGGCCGGCTTTGCGCTGGACGCCCCGCTGGGCACGGTACAGCGGCCCCTGATCACCGGTGAAACCATCGCCTTGCATGGCGGTGACGAGATTGAGGGCGTACTCAACAACCTGGGCAACCAGTTCGCACCGGGCATCACGGCCAAGGGGCTGCTGATTGACTATGGCAGCAGCTATGTGCAGTCCGTCACCTTTGATGCACGTGGCCCGGTGGCCAACGCGGTTCTGACCTATGGCCAAAGCACCAACCCGGCGTCCCCCCACGCCAATGACCAGATGCGCCTGTACTCCCGCAAGGAATGGCCGGTGCTGCCCTTCCATGCGGATGACGTGGCGAAGGCACGTGTGGGCGAAGTGCTGCGACTGACACGGCCTTGATGGCGGGTTAAACGTAAACGCCTGCGCTGATCGCGGCGCGGCCAAAGAAAAAGCCGGGCAAGCCCGGCTTTTCCATCAGTGGCGACTTTTAGTGACCCGAAGCGCCCGAGGCACCCAGACCGGTTTCGGAGCGCACCTGCTGCGCCTTGTACGCAGCGCGTTCCTTGGCGGCTTGTGGGCTGCGGTCCAGCATCGAGAACAGCCACACGCCCACAAAGCCAATGGTCATCGAGAACAGGGCGGGTGACGAGTAGGGGAACCAGGCGGAGCCTTTGGGGTTGCCCAGTGTGGCTTCCCACACGGAGGGCGACACTACGGTCAATACGACCGAGGAGATCAGTCCCAGGAATCCGCCAATCACGGCTCCCTTGGTCGTGCAGTCTTTCCACAGCACGGACATGAACAGCACCGGGAAGTTGGCCGACGCGGCAATCGCAAAGGCCAGAGACACCATGAACGCAATGTTCTGTTTCTCAAACGCAATGCCCAAGCCCACGGCGACTACGCCCAGCGCCAGGGTGGTCATGCGGGATACTTTCAGCTCGGAGTCGCTGTCGGCGTTGCCCTTCTTGATCACGGTGGCATAGATGTCATGTGACACGGCGGAGGCGCCAGACAAGGTCAAACCTGCCACCACAGCCAGAATGGTTGCGAACGCTACCGCGGAGATGAATCCGAAGAACACGTTACCGCCAACGGCCTTGGCCACCAGAACAGCTGCCATGTTGGCTGAGCCGCCGCCGCCCTTGATGATGCCTGTCACGGTGTTGGCAAACTCGGGGTTGGTCAGCACCAGGGTGATGGCACCAAAGCCGATGATGAAGATCAACACGTAAAAGTAGCCGATCCAGGTAGTCGCCCAGAACACCGACTTGCGTGCCTGTTTTGCATCAGGTACGGTGAAGAAGCGCATCAGGATGTGGGGCAGACCGGCGGTACCAAACATCAATGCCATGCCGAAGGAGATGGCCGAGATCGGGTCCTTGATGAAGCCACCAGGCCCCATGATGGCCAAGCCGATCTTGGCCGCTTCTTCGGATGTTTTGCCACTGCCACTGGCGATTGCAGTCTTGACTTCCACGCCACGGGCGAACAACGCCTCGAAGCTGAAACCAAATTCCGCCATCACCATGAAGGCCATGAAGCTCACCCCGGCTAGCAGCAAACAGGCTTTGATGATCTGCACCCAGGTGGTGGCAGTCATGCCGCCGAACAACACGTAAATCATCATCAGCGCGCCGACGATGACCACGGCCATCCAGTACTCCAGGCCAAACAGCAGTTTGATAAGGGAACCCGCGCCCACCATCTGGGCAATCAGGTAAAACGCCACCACCACCAGCGTGCCCGATGCCGCAAAAATGCGGATAGGCGTTTGCTGAAAGCGGTAACCGGCCACGTCGGCAAAGGTGAACTTGCCCAGGTTGCGCAGGCGCTCGGCCATCAGGAAGGTGATGACGGGCCAGCCCACCAGGAAACCGATCGAGTAGATCAAGCCGTCATAGCCCGAAGCCATCACGGCGGCGGAAATTCCCAGGAATGAGGCGGCTGACATGTAGTCGCCAGCAATGGCCAGGCCATTCTGGAAGCCAGTGATGCCGCCACCGCCGGTGTAAAAGTCGGCTGCTGATTTGGTGCGGCCAGCGGCCCACTTGGTAATGAAAAGTGTGGCCACCACAAAGGTGCCAAACATACCGATGGCGACCCAGTTGGTGGGCTGCTTTTCAACCTGACCCAGATCGGCGCCGGCGGCTTGCGCCACTGCGCACGCGAGGAGCGCGCTCAGCGCGATGAGAAATTGGGTACCAGCCTTCATTTGGAAGCTTCCTTCAGGATTTCAGCGGTCAGACGGTCGTATTCACCGTTGGCGCGACGCACGTAGATGCCGGTAATGACAATGGTGAATACGATGACGAACATTCCAATCGGAATGCCCACCGAGGTGACGCCAGCGCCAATGGGCTGTGCCAGAAAGGGCTTGTTGAAGGCGATCAGAGCGATGTAGCCGTAATACACCACCATCATGATGATGGTGAGCAACCAGCCGAAGGAATTGCGCTTTCTGCGCAACTCGTGGTACTTGGGGTTGGCCTCGATCTTGGCCACGATGGGGTCTGACATTATTTCTCCTTTGCATGGGGTACGGCGCACAGAGCACAGTCTTGCAGGTGCTGCTGGGGCCGAATCATGTGCGGGGGGTCTGACAAAGCCCTTACGAACTTGTCGGGAATATGCGTAATTTCCCTAATACGTTTTGCTGAAAAATGCCAGCCCGAAACGCAAATACGGTACGAATTTTCACAATGAAAAAATTTTCGCGCGGGTTAACGCCTAATCCGTAAGACTGTGTTCAGTTCGGCGTCAGTTGCTGTTGGGGACCCGTCAGAACGTGGTCAGACGCGGCCACCATAGTCGGGCCAACCCACCGTTTCGGGTGGCCAATTTTTATTTAATCTTGGAGACAAAACTATGAGAAGCGCAACAACTGCTGCAGTCGCTGCTCGGCCGATGTCGGCGGAAGAGAAGAAAGTTATCTTCGCTTCCTCGCTGGGCACCGTGTTTGAGTGGTATGACTTTTATCTGTACGGTTCGCTGGCAGCCATTATTGCCAAACAGTTCTTCAGCGGACTGGACGAAGGCTCCGCCTTCATCTTCGCGCTGTTGGCGTTTGCCGCTGGTTTCATCGTGCGCCCATTCGGCGCGCTGGTGTTTGGCCGTCTGGGCGACATGATCGGTCGCAAGTACACCTTCCTGGTGACCATTCTGATCATGGGCCTGGCCACGTTCATCGTGGGTATCCTGCCAAACTACGCCACCATTGGTGTCGCGGCTCCCGTGATCCTGATCGCACTGCGCATGCTGCAAGGCCTGGCGCTCGGCGGTGAGTACGGCGGTGCTGCTACGTATGTGGCCGAGCACTCGCCACAGGGCAAGCGCGGTGCCTACACCTCGTGGATCCAGACAACAGCTACCTTGGGTCTGTTCCTGTCCCTGATGGTGATTCTGGGAACCCGTACCCTGATCGGCGAAGCAGCTTTTGCTGACTGGGGCTGGCGTGTGCCGTTCATCGTGTCCATTCTGCTGTTGGCCGTGTCGGTCTACATCCGTTTGAGCATGAATGAATCGCCCGC
>CAINUX010000242.1 GCA_903853895.1 uncultured beta proteobacterium
ATGCAGCAGCGCGTGGCGCTTTGCCGTGCTTTGATCCACGCACCGAAATTGCTGCTCATGGATGAGCCTTTTGGTGCACTCGACGAACTCACACGGCTCGAAATGAACGACCTTTTACTCAAGATCCGCAAAGAGACCCAGGCGAGCGTGCTCTTCGTGACCCATTCCATCTCCGAGGCCGTCTACCTGGCCGACAAGGTGCTTGTATTCAGCCGGCGCCCCGCCCGCGTCGTAGAGCAGTTGAGCGTGAGCCTGTGTTATCCGCGCAACCAGGCGGTGCGTTTCACACCCGAATTCACGCAGGCCGAAAGGCGTGCAAGCGAGGCGCTGGGCATCGTGGCGCCTACCGCTGGTGCGGGACTCCAATGATGATCACCCGCAACAACATCGAACGCGTCGCCTACCCGTTGTTGGGGGTGGTGACCGTCCTCACTCTGTGGCAACTGACCTGCATTGTCTGGAAGATGCCCGAGGCGGTGCTTCCCACCCCATTGAACGTCGCGCTTGCCATCGCGAAATACTGGCCAGCCCTAGTGACCGAGGGCTGGGTGACTTTGAAGGCGACGCTTTATGGCTTCGCGCTTGCCCTGTTGCTGGGAATTCCGATCGCGGTGGCGGTGTCCATGTCACGCTGGGTGAATCTCATGTTTTACCCGCTGCTTGTGGCCTTGCAGTCGGTCCCCAAGGTTGCACTCGCACCGATTCTGCTGGTCTGGCTTGGCACAGGCATCGAATCCAAACTCGCGATCGCGTGGCTTGTGGCGTTTTTTCCAATCGTCGTCGACACGGCTGCGGGCCTGCAGTCCACCCCGCGTGATCTGCTCGAACTCGGCCGCAGCCTGAAGGCCACGCGTTGGCAGGTGTTTTCCATGGTCCAGTTTCCAGCCGCGCTGCCCTACGTGTTCACGGGCGCCAAGGTGGCCGTCACCCTGGCGGTCATTGGCGCTGTGATCGGCGAATTCGTCGGCTCAAGTGACGGTCTGGGCTTCCTACTGCTGAGCGCCACTTCGCAGATCAACACTTCGCTGGCCTTCGCGGCGTTGTTCGCCCTGTCAGTGCTCGGCACCATTGCGTACCTGATGGTGGTCGCCGTCGAGCGAGCACTCTCGGGCTGGCTGCCTCTGCCGCCGCCGCAGCACTGACACGGATATTTTCCTACATGAACAAATTTATCGCATTGATCCTGGCCGCGCTCTGGCTGTGCGGAACCGCTCTCGCACAGACTTCGGCATTCCCTGTCAAGACGATCCGGCTTGTGGTGGCTTACCCGCCGGGCGGCACGGCCGATGTTCTATCGCGTGCTATCGCAGAAGGCTTATCGCAGCGACTCGGTCAACGCGTCGTGGTGGAAAACAAGCCCGGGGCCAACGGCAATATAGCAGCCGACCTGGTGGCTAAGAGTCCCGCTGACGGCTACACGTTGCTGATGACTGCTCCCGGCCCTTTGGCTGTGAATGCGAGTCTGTATGCTACGCTACCGTTTGATCCTGCGACCGCTTTCGCGCCAGTGTCCCTTGCAGGCGTAGCTCCGCTTTTGCTAGTCATACCAGCCAGTTTGCCCGTGCGCAACATAAAGGAACTTATCGACTACGTGAAGGCCAATCCTTCCAAGGCCACGTTCGCATCCCAGGGCAATGCATCTTCGGGCCATCTGACGATGGAACTGCTCAAGGTGCGCACCGGCATGCAGGCCAATCACGTACCCTACAAAGGCAGTGCTCCGGCGCTCAATGACCTACTTGCAGGCCATGTAACGATGATGTTTGACAACACGACATCGAGCTTGCCGCTCGTGCGCGGGGGTGCATTACGCGCGATCGCAGTTGCTGAAGAGAAGCGGCTTTTAGCGACGCCGGACATACAGACTGTCGCGGAGCAGGGCTTGCCCGGCTTCGTCTCGACACCGTGGTTCGGCATAGTGACTACCGCCGGAACACCCGGCGCTGTCGTTGAGAAACTCAGCGCAGCGATCAACGAGACCCTCAGCACACCTGCCGTCCTGGTTCGGTTCCTCGAAATGGGGGTGGAGTTGCGTCCGAATTCCCCCAAAGCTTTCGAAAGCTACATTTCGGCCGAGACGGTGAAGTGGAAGGAAGTGGTCAGGGTGTCGGGCGCCAAGCTCGACTAGAGGTCCATGGATCCATCGAGAATTCGATTGTGAAGCGAATGAATATGTTCTTCCATGGCTTTGCGCGCCGCATGGGCGTCCCGTTCGGCGATGGCTGTGAAGATGTTTATGTGCTCGCGCTGGTTCACGACCAGCCCGTCCTCTCGCATCACGCGCAGGTGCCAGATCAGTTCGGAGCGCTCGTGCAACGGGCGTTGGGCGTCGGCGAGGATTTTGTTACCGGCTGCGTCGCAGATCAGTGCGTGGAAGGCCCGGTCCAGCGACATAAAGGACATGCGCTCGATTTGGTTCACGATTCGCTTGGAATCCATCACGATCTTCTTGAGTGCGGCAATCTGCTCCTTGCTGGCACGCTCAGCCGCCAGCGCCGTGATGTTCGGCTCAATTGCAAGCCGGGCTTCGAGCAGGGACAGCATGTCCTTGAGCGAGTCTGGTCGTATAACGAGCCCCTTGCGCGGGATCACTTCGACCAAGCCCTCACCCTTGAGTCGTTGCACTGCTTGGTGCACCGGCATTCGTCCGATTCCGAGCATCTCGGAAAGGGTGAGTTCATTGAGGAACATCCCCGGGCGCAGCTGGAGCGTAAGGATGCTCTCTTTCAGTTGCAAATAAGCCTTCTCCGCAAGGGAGATCGACGGAGTAGGAGAGGGAGAGGGATTTTTTTTGCTTGCCATAGAAATGTGCGACTTCGGGCTGGAATGGTAATCCCTCAAAGCTGTATTAGAATTAAATGTGATATTTCATATAATATATTAAAGGAATCTCCATGGTAGAAAAAAAAATGGTCCCTATGCCATTAGGTGCGCTGGCGTTTGAAGAGATCCTGATTCAGACTGCCTCAATCCCCTGGCGGGAGAAGTCGCTCAAGGGCGTGCACGAAAAGATGCTTTTCCGCGACGCCGACTCCGGCGCCTCGGTCTGTCTTATCAAGTTTGACAAGGGCGCTGGCATCCCTTCGCCCCATTCGCACGCATCCAATCAGTCGATGTACTGTCTGTCTGGAAAGTACGAGTACACCTCGACTGGCGTCACCCTTGTAGCAGGTTCGTTCTACTGCAATCCCAAGGGTAACGTCCATGGCCCCACGTTCGCTCATGAAGATACGATCGTGGTCGAGGTCTACGATGGGCCTCACTATCCAGTCAAGCCCGAGTGGTACACCGACGAGCGGGACGCCCATTGAGCGCCGCGTCTGACGGCGATTCCGACGTCGATGTGGCACGTCTAACGAGTGTGCTTTCCTCGCTGTTCGGCGCTGCCGGTGTTTCAATTGACGACGCACGCGTCACCGTGGACTCGCTGGTGGCCGCAGAAGTCGATGGCGTGTCCTCGCATGGCATCGCTCTGGTACCGCTTTACCTCGAGCGACTGCAGGCCGGCGGCGTTGTGGCCGACGCCGTGCCGTCCATCGTGGAGGATCTCGGCGGTTTGCTGGTGATCGACGCCGCGCACGCACTTGGTCAGGTTTCTTCGCAGATGGCCGTCGAGCTGGCGATCGCCCGGGCACGTGTGCATGGCTTGTCGATTGTGACAGTGCGTCACGCGTTTCACTTCGGGACGGCTGCGTTCTGGACGCGTCAGTTTGCGGCGCTCGGCATGGTTGGCTTCGCCTTTTCGAACACGCGCCCGTTGATGCCCGCGCCCGGTGGTGCCCAGCGCGTGGTGGGCAACAATCCCTTGTCAATAGCATTTCCGTCGGTCGAAGGACTCCCGCTCGTGATAGACATGGCGATGAGCGCTACTGCCATGGGCCGGATCCGGATTGCCGAAGCAAAAGGCCAGCCGATACCGGAGGGCTGGGCGACTGACGATGAAGGCACACCCACGACGAGTCCGGCCGCAGCCATCAAGGGCTTGTTGCTCCCGGCCGCCGGACCCAAGGGATTCGGGCTGGCCGTGGCCATCGACCTGCTGTGCGGAGCCCTCTCGGGGGGCGCCATCGGCTCGTCGGTCAAACCCCTGTACGGCAACGCCGCCCAGCATTACGACTGCTCCCACGCTTTCATCGCCATCGACGCATCGCGCACCAACGGGGAACAGGGCATCGCTGGGCAGGTGACTTCTTTCGCCAACGAAATCCGGGCGTCGACGCCGGCCTCGGGCACGACGAAGCTCTACGCGCCCGGGGACCTGGAACGCGAGCGCCGCGCGCTGCGCTCGACGTCACTTCCTCTGTCTTCAGCGCTCGTGGCGCAAATCGATGCGCTCGCCGAAAAGGCTGGCCTCACGGTTCGCCTGAACTAAAACCAGTACACCATCGAAAGACTATGCCATGAAACAACAACTCGTCTCCCCAAAGCTAGCCCAGCCCAATGGTCATTTTTCGCACGCCACGATGATCGAAGCGCGCGGACGCCTTGTCTTTATCTCGGGAATGACCGCTCGCGCCGCCGACGGTGTAACCATAACTGGTGTAGGCGACATCGAGGCGCAGACGCGCCAGGTATGCGAGAACCTCAAGGCCGCCTGCGAAGCCGCAGGCGGTACGCTCGAGGACATCTGCCGTGTCGACGTCTATGTGCGAAATATTGAGCATTTCGAAATCATCCATAAGGTGCGCCGCGAATATTTCAAGAGCCCGGTGCCTGCTTCAACCATGGTCGAAGTGTCCAAGATGGTGAAGCCTGATTATCTGATCGAGATCAGCGCGATCGCGGTGATTTCGGAATGAGGCAGATTGCATGAAAATTGGAACTGTCCGCGCAGGTTCAATGGAACGCGTCGCACTGCTCACGCACTACAAGGGCGGTTTACTGCTGCCTCTCGCACTCGGCGATCTCGTGACCATCATCGAGTCAGGACCCTTAGCGATCGACAATTTGAAACGCGCTGTGGCCGATGCCTCCGCTGAGACATTCGACCTTGCGGCCGTGACTCTGCTCGCTCCCATTCGCCGCTTCCGCCGCGATGTGCTCTGCACAGGTTGGAACTACTGGGATCATTTTTACGAGAGTCAAGGCAAGCGCGAAGGCCAGGATGTGCCAAAGCCCGAGGCACCGACGTTTTTTACGAAAGCACCCGATGTGGTGATCGGCCCGAACGACGAGATCGCGTTCGATGCCAAGCTCTCCGCCAAATGGGATTACGAAGCCGAGGTCGTAGTGATCGTTGGAAAGACCGGCCGCAGCATTCCGCAGGCAAAAGCAATGGACCATGTGTTCGGCTATTGCATGGCTAACGACGTGTCGCAGCGCGACCTGCAGCGCCGGCACGGCGGCCAGTGGCTCAAAGGCAAGAGCATCGACGGCACGATGCCGCTCGGGCCCTGGATCACGCTGCGCGATGAAATCGACATCTCGACAGTGACGATCGAGTTCGAACTGAACGGAAAGACGATGCAGCGCGCCGGTATGGCCGACATGGCTTTTCCGATTTCCGAGTTGATCGCCGAGCTGTCGTCAGGCATGACGCTGCACGCGGGCGACATCCTGCTCACCGGGACTCCGAGCGGCATCGGCAATGCCCGCACGCCGCCCGTTTTCCTTGCCGAGGGCGACCGGCTCGTCACACGCGGCTCGGGCCTCGGCGAACTCGTCAACACCCTGCGCGCGGTCGATCTGACCGCTTACCGGACCTGAAGGAGCCTTCCATGGACCAGCTTAGAGTCGAATACCTTGCGGGTTACGGCCTGGAAGTGCCTGACGTGACTTTGGCCGAAGCGTTTTACACCGCTTTTGGCCTGCAGGCCGATACGGCGGCGGCCGCTCTGCAGATGCGCACCAAGGCGCCTGGGCCGGCCGAACTGGTGATCATCCAGGGACCGAAGAAGCGCCTGCACCATCTTTCGTTCGCCATCCGCCAGCAGGACATGGCAGCGTTCTCGGAACGTCTGAAGACCTTCCGCATCGACACGGTCGCGCCGCCGTTCGGCCCGATCCGCGACGGGCTGTGGTTTCAGGATCCCTGGGGCACTTGGGTCAACCTCGTGCCCGTCGAGGCGAAGCCCCCCGTGCTCGTGGCCGAAACCGTCCTAGTACGGACCCGTGTCGACCGTCACCTGTGGCAAGAACTGGAGCGGGACATCCGTCCCAACAAGCTCGGTCACCTGCTGATGTTCACGCATGACTACGACAAATCCGAAGCGTTCTACGTGAATGCGCTGGGTCTGCGAATCACCGACAAGGTACCGGGGAAGGTGGCCTTCCTCTCCGGCGGCAAAGGCATTCGTGACCATCACTGCTTCGGGCTGATTCCAAGCACGCACCGCGGCTTTCAGCACGGCAGCTTCCACGTCGATTCGGTCGATGACATCGGGTTCGGCGCGCTGCAGATGCGCAAAGCCGGCTTCAAGGACGGCTTCGGCCTGGGCCGCCATGCGATTGCATCGAATCTTTTCTATTATGTGCGGGATCCATGGGGCAGCTGGGTCGAGTACTACACGGACATGGACAAGATCAGCGAAGCCTGGCAGTCGCGCGAATGGAACGGCTTGCCTTACATATGGCCAGATTGGGCACCGGAATTCTGGGGCAAGGAAATGAACGCCAACCTTGAGGCATCGCCCTCAACATGAGCACGATCGCGCTAGACGTCCACACGCACCTCGCGCCGGTGGGCCCTGCCCTCGTGGGCATGCCCGGGGTCGAGTGGGAAGCGCAGAAGGAGCTGCTTGCGCTCGACGGCCACAAGGTCGGCATCAAGGACCTGTTCCATGTGGAGCGGTTAATCGCGCGCATGGACCGGCATGGTGTTGCGCGATCACTTGTGTCCATCCCTCCCCCGCTGTACCGGCAGGGACTGACCGCCGACGCATGCTTGGCTTGGGTGCAGTATGCGAACGGGGCGCTTCGCGATCTGGCCGCGTCGAACCCCTCCCGGCTTGGGGCACTGTTTCACCTGCCGCTCGAGCATCCGTCCCTGTTCGCCCCGCTCCTGGCCCTCTACGATGCAGGCGGTTTCGATGGCGTTTCGCTGGCGGCTGGTGGGCATCCGGACATTCTTTTTTCAGATCCGAAGTTCGATTCGCTGTGGCAATGTCTCGATGCGAAAGGTGCTTTCGTGTTTCTGCATCCAGGCACCTGCGCGGACCCGCGGCTCGCTCAGTTCTACCTCGAAAATCTCGTGGGCAACCCGGTCGAGACCGGTGTTGCCGCGGCGCATCTGATCATGGCGGGGGTGCCCTCCCGTTATCCACGCATCCGCTTCACGCTGGCCCACGCGGGCGGCATCTTCACGACGCTGATCGGTCGCTTAGAACGAGGGTTCGAGACGACCCGTGCAGGTGTGGACATGGCCGTCGAGCGTCCACTGCAAGCTGCACGGCGCTTTCATGTCGACAATATCGCGCACCATGCGGGTCTTCTGGAACTGGCCGGCAAGATGGTCGGCGAAGATCACGTGCTGTACGGATCGGACTGGCCGTTCCCGATGGGATTGCCCGACTGATTTTTGTTGACACGCCGTATAAGGACGGCATGGGTCAAATTGGCATCGGCGAAAACATGGGATTGGAACTAGCGTGTTCAAGTTCCCGTGAGAGTTGACGGCTCAAATCTGGCGAATTGCGGTATTCAACAAGCTTGTGAATAACTGCAAACATAAAAAAAACCTCCAAGGTTCAAGCCATAGAGGGCGACGTGTCGGAAGGGTGCAGTGGGGGCAACCTATCGGGGTCGAATTCCGGATTACCCTAAAGTTGAGGTGCTGAAAACTCTTTTCGCATGAAGCTGTCTCAACATTTAGAAAAATGAACTGGACACCAAGTGCTTGATTAGCTTGCCCATCAAAAAATTAGGCGGTTTGTGATGACGTTTTTTCTGCTCCGCCAAGACTATTTCGAACTGATTCCAAGTCGTTCGAACAATTTACAACCTGTTCGGGGCCTCTTTGGGTGCGCTCCTAGAACACCTTCCGGATCAGGCAGGCTTCTTCATAGGCCTCAATGTCTTTGAGCCGGTACAA
>CAINUX010000243.1 GCA_903853895.1 uncultured beta proteobacterium
ATTTTGCAGGCACGCCCTGAAACCGTAAAAAGCCAGGCCGGCAATCAGGCCGAATACCGCTACAAACTCAAAGGCTCGGGCACGGTTCTGGTCGAAGGCCGCGCCATCGGGCAAAAGATTGGTACTGGCCCGGTGCGCATCGTGCACAACATCAGCGAGATGGACAAGGTCCAGGCGGGTGATGTTCTGGTCACCGACATGACCGATCCCAACTGGGAACCGGTTATGAAGCGGGCCGCAGCCATCGTCACAAACCGTGGCGGGCGCACCTGCCACGCCGCCATCATTGCCCGTGAGTTGGGCATTCCAGCGGTTGTCGGCTGTGGTCACGCAACCGAGGCTTTGAAGGAAGGCATGTTGGTAACGGTTAGTTGCGCCCAGGGCGATACCGGATTTATCTACGACGGCCTGCTGGAAACCGAGGTGACCGAAGTCCAGCGCGGCACCATGCCCGAGAGCCCTGTCAAGATCATGATGAATGTGGGTAATCCGCAGCTGGCCTTTGATTTCTGCCAATTGCCCAATGAAGGGGTGGGCCTGGCGCGGCTGGAGTTCATTATCAACAACAATATTGGTGTGCACCCCAAGGCCATCCTCGATTACCCCAATGTGGATGCCGATTTGAAGAAGGCCGTGGAGTCAGTGGCGCGGGGCCACGCCTCACCGCGTGCTTTTTACGTAGATCGCGTGGCCGAAGGCGTGGCCACGATTGCGGCTGCGTTCTGGCCCAAACCGGTCATCGTGCGCTTGTCGGACTTCAAGAGCAACGAGTACCGCAAGCTGATTGGTGGCAGCCGCTACGAGCCGGAAGAAGAGAACCCCATGCTGGGCTTCCGCGGTGCGGCGCGCTATGTGAGTGCGGAGTTCGGCGAAGCGTTTGCCATGGAGTGCGAGGCTTTGAAGCGGGTGCGCAACGACATGGGGCTGAACAATGTGCAGGTCATGGTGCCCTTTGTGCGGACCCTGGGTCAGGCCAAGAAAGTTACAGAACTGTTGGGCAAGCACGGTTTGAAGCGCGGCGAAAACGCGCTCAAACTCATCATGATGTGCGAGATCCCGAGCAATGCGATCCTGGCAGAGCAGTTCCTGGAGTATTTTGACGGCTTCTCGATTGGTTCGAACGACCTGACCCAGCTCACCCTGGGGCTGGACCGCGACTCCGGGCTGGAGTTGCTGGCCGCAGACTTTGATGAGCGTGATCCCGCGGTCAAATCCCTGATCAGCCTGGCGATTGACGCCTGCAAGCGCCAGGGTAAGTACATTGGCATTTGCGGTCAGGGTCCCAGTGATCATCCTGACTTTGCACAGTGGCTGGTGGAGCAGGGCATTTCGTCCATTTCGCTCAATCCGGACTCGGTCATTTCTACCTGGCAGCAGCTCGCAGCACAATGATTTCGCCGCCAAGCCCGCGCCGGTGGGGCCTGCATGCAGGTTTGCTGGCGCTGTGGTTTGTCGCGTCGTTTGGGGTGGTGTTCTTTGCACACGACTTGCAGTTCGTGGTGGCCAATTGGCCGGTCGGGTTCTGGTTCGCGGCCCAGGGTTCCGTGCTCATCTTCATCTGCATTGTCGTGGTGTTTGCCTGGAGGGCGAACCGCCAGGAAGGGCCGGAGCCCGGGTTTGACGGCAAGTCCTATGCCCGCTACAAGCGCACACTGGATCGCCGGTTTGCCGTGTACGTCATTTGCCTGGTGCTTTTTTTGCTGGCGTTGGCCGTTGCGGAACGCATCGGGCTGTCAAAAGTCTGGGTGGCGGGCATATTCCTTTCTGCCACGCTGGTTCTGTATGCCGTGATCGGCGTCTACGGGCGCACGGCCGAGGCATCTGAATACTACGTAGCAGGTCGGCGCATACCGGCCATTTACAACGGCATGGCGACCGCAGCGGACTGGATGAGCGCGGCCTCGTTCATCAGCATGGCCGGTGGACTCTATCTGCAGGGGTACTCTGGAACGGGGGCGCAGGCTGGTGGACTGGCCTATGTTTTGGGCTGGACCGGAGGCTTTTGTCTAGTGGCCTTGTTGGTAGCCCCGTATTTGCGGCGCATGCGGTTGTATACCGTGCCCGATTATTTTGCGGTGCGCTTTGGTGGCCGCTGGCCCCGCATGATTGCGGCGTTTGCGGCGGTTCTGTGCTCTTTTACCTATGTGGTTGCACAGATCTATGGCGTGGGCCTGATTACCTCGCGTTTGACGGGCGTGCATTTTGAAATTGGCATCTTGCTGGGGCTGGGCGGCGTGCTGGTGTGTTCGTTTTTGGGTGGCATGCGGGCGGTGACGTGGACTCAGGTCACGCAGTATGTGGTCATCATCATGGCGTTCCTGATTCCTGTTTCATGGCTGGCGTACAAGCAGGTGGACAATCCTTTTGCGCCCTTGGTTTATGGGCAGCAGTTGCAAAAAATTGCAGCCATGGAGCAGCAGTTGCGAGACTCTCCGCAGGAACAGCAGGTCATCGAGGAATACGCCCGCCGGGCGCGCGCATTTGAGAAAAAGCTTCAGGACGTGGATGGCTCGTTGCAGTTTGAACGGCAGGAGTTACGTCGCCAATTGCGCGCCTTGGGTGACATGAAGGCCGACGATGAGCGCGCGGTTGCGCTGCGCCGCGAATTGGCCGCCGTCCCCAAAGATGCGCCGTCTGCCCGCGAAAGCTGGACGCGCGCTGCAGCCGAGAACTGGTCTCGCGCCAAGCCCCTTGGAGGCATGCCCAACCACGCCACACCTTTCGCGGGCGATCCATCGGGAACCGCCGAGCAAAAGGATGCCTTTGGTACATCGCGCCTGAATTTCCTGGCGCTGATGTTTTGCCTGATGGTCGGTACTGTTGGCTTGCCCCACCTGCTGACCCGTTACTACACGACGCCCACAGTGGCTGAGGCACGCAGTTCGGTGGCGTGGTCCCTGGTTTTTATCGCCCTGCTGTACTTGTCTGCCCCCGCTTTGGCGGTGTTGGTGAAGTACGAAGTCATGGCGCATTTGGTCGGACAACCTTTTGACAGTTTGCCTGCCTGGGTGGCCCAATGGGCGCGTGACCCCAGCCTTTTGACTGTGTCCGATGTCAACGGTGACCACATCCTGCAGTTTGCGGAATTGAAAATCAGCCCTGATTTGGTGATGTTGGCCACGCCCGAAATTGGAGGGCTTCCCTATGTGGTGTCGGTGCTGGTTGCAGCCGGCGGTCTGGCGGCTGCGTTGAGCACAGCGGATGGGTTGCTGCTGACTATCGGTAACGCATTGGCACACGATGTCTATTTTGAAGGTGACGGCGACAAGGCCCAGGCTATGCGACGGGTCATGTGGTCCAAGTTTGCGTTGCTGGTCGTCGCCTTGGTTGCCGCCTATGCCGCTGCGCAAAGACCGGCTGGCATTCTCTATTTGGTATCGGCATCTTTTTCGCTGGCGGGTGCGGCATTTGTCCCGGTCATGGTGCTCGGAATTTTCTGGAAAGGTACTACACGTGCTGGAGCAGTTGCCGGCATGTTGGCCGGGCTGGGCGTGACTGTGTACTACATGGGTATCAACCTGCCCGCCGTTCGTGGCATCTTGGGCCTGGCAGGAGAAGGCCTTTGGTGGGGCATTCAACCCGTGTCCGCGGGCGTGTTTGGCGTGGTGGCCGGCCTGACCACCACCGTTTTGGTGAGTCTGGTGACCCGACCTGAACCTGCAGGCACCGCGTAACTTGCCGGAAAAGGCGTGGGTGGGCTATAATCTTGGGCTTCGCCTTGCTGCACCTCAATTAGACGCTGAGGGCAGCTTTTCATTACCCCCTGAACATTTAATGTGGGGATATCCAAAAGGAGTATCAATGCGTCACTACGAAATCATTCTCATGATCCACCCGGATCAGAGCGAACAAGTTCCAGCCATGCTGGAGCGTTACAAAGGCATGATCACTGCCGGCGGTGGCAAGATCCATCGCGTGGAAGATTGGGGTCGTCGCCAGTTGGTCTACATGATCA
>CAINUX010000244.1 GCA_903853895.1 uncultured beta proteobacterium
GCCACCGACCCCGCTACGCTGGTCTGGGTCGAGGCACTGGATGGCGGCGACTGGAGCGTCACGGTTCCTGAGCGCGACAAACTCATGATGGTCAAGGCGCCCTTCCAAGCGCCTGCGACAGAATTTGCCCGGACCGAACAGCGCTTTGCCAGCCTGCTGTGGAGCGCACGCCCCGGCATGGCACTCTTGCAGGAATACGACCACAACCGCCATTGGGAACGCACCCATATCGTCAACGTGGATGACGCTCAGCAAAAGCCACGCCTGCTGTGGGACCTGTCCTCCGAAGAGAAATACGCAGATCCCGGTAACCCGCAGTTCCAGCGTTTGCCCAATGGTGCGCGCGTGCTGCGGTTGGACGGTGACGCCATCTACCTCTCCGGCGCCGGTGCTTCGCCGCAGGGCGCTCGCCCGTTTCTGGATCGCCTGGACCTGGTCAACTTGAAGACCGAGCGCCTGTTTCGCAGCGAAGGCGCTGCCTACGAACACTTTCTCGCATTCAATGGCGCCGATGCGCGCTCGTTCATCACCTGGCGCCAGACGGCCATCGAAGCACCAAATGCCTTCCGGCTTACACTGGGTCAACCACTCCAGGCACCTGCCGGAGAAGCGGTCTTCAGCGCGACGCGTGCGGCCATCACCAGCATCCCCGATCCGACACCCGCGGTGCGCGCCATCAAGAAGCAACTGGTCCAATACAAGCGCGCCGACGGGCTGGACCTGTCATTCACGCTGTACACCCCACCGGGCTACCAGCAGGGCACCCGCGTCCCGACCATTCTCTATGCCTATCCGCTGGACTATGCCGACCCATCCAAAGCGGGTCAGGTGACGGGCTCACAAGCCACGTTCACCCGGCTGCGCCAACACCGGCTGCTGCTGCTGGCAGGCTATGCGCTCATTGAAAACGCCTCCTTCCCCATTGTTGGCGACCCCAAGAAAGCCTACGACACCTACCTGGAGCAGCTGGTTGCAGATGCCAAGGCAGCCGTCGACGAAGCCGTGCGCATGGGTGTTGCCGACCCCGACCGCGTGGGCGTCACGGGACACAGCCATGGCGCACTGATGACGGTCAATCTGCTGGCGCATTCGGACCTGTTCAAGGCGGGCGTGGCCACCAGCGGTGCTTACAACAAGACGCTTACTCCGTTCGGTTTCCAGAACGAGCGCCGCTCCATCTGGCAAGCCCCTGACGTCTACAAAAAGGCCTCGCCTTTTTTCTATGCCGACACACTGAAGACTCCCATTCTTCTGGTCCATGGTGCCGAGGATGCGAACCCGGGCACCACACCATTGCAATCGAGCAAACTCTATGAGGCGATCCGGGGCAACGGCGGCACGACGCGACTGGTCATGCTCCCCCACGAGCCGCACTGGTATGCGGCCCAGGAGTCCAACGAGCAACTCATCTACGAGATGGTCCGCTGGTTCGACCAGTACGTCAAAGGCGCCACCAGCAAGGCAACAGGGACCGGTAGCGAAACTCGCGATAGCGTTCGTCCAGCAGGATGATGGTGCCGGTGTCCGTCGGGGTGCGAATCACGCGCCCGGCGGCCTGCACCACTTTTTGTATGCCGGGATATAAATAGGTGTAGTCATAACCCCGCCCAAAGCGCGTCTGCATGCGCTGGCTGATCGCCTGGTTGACGGCATCAAACTGCGGCAGACCCAGGGTGGCAATGAAGGCGCCGATCAACCGCCTGCCCGGCAGGTCTACACCTTCACCGAACACGCCGCCCAGCACGGCGAAGCCAATGCCCTGCCCTTGCGCATCAAACTGCTGCAGAAAGGCATGGCGGCTGGCCTCGCCCATCTGGCGCTGTTGTGCCCAGACCGGCACGGCCGGGTGGCGCGTTTGCAGCCGCGCTAGCGCCAGTTCCAGGTAGTCAAAACTGCTGAAGAAAGCCAGGTAATTGCCGCACTGCAGTTCAAACTGCCGCGCCATCGCATCGACCAGGGCATCTAGAGAGGCCAGGCGGTCATCACGGCGGGTCGACACCGGTTCAATGGATACGGTCAGCTGCGCCGGATCGAACGGGCACGCAACCTCAAGCGACTGCGTGGTCTCGGGCAGACCCAGCAGATTGACGTAATAGTCCGCAGGATTCAGCGTGGCCGAGAACAGCACCATGGAGTCCGCCGCTTCCATACGGGAACGGATGAAGTGGGCCGGCTCGATGTTGCGCTGCGCCAGCCTGCCCACTTCCCCCAGATCCTGCGTCTGCGTGGGTGCCAGATCCAGCTCGCACAAGGAATGCTCACCAAATTCGTCGGCCAGCGTGGCAAAAGCCAGGGTCTTGAAATAGAACGGCAACCAGGCGCCTTGGGTTTCGGCCGCATGGTCATTCAGGTATTCACCGACCGCGCTGTTCAGTCGTTGCAGACTGCGCAGCCATTCTTCTGGCACGGCGTCCAGTAGCTTCCAGGTGACAGGCGACTCCGTCCGATCAGCTGCCATCTGCAGTAGCTGCCACTGGTTGAGCAAGTCGGCAACTCTGCCACGCAGTACGGTGGGCATGTCGGGATGGATGTCCACCGTCTCGCCGTGGGTCAGGTCTGCGCTGTACATGCTGCAGGCCCGGCTGTAGAGGTTGTGCGCCTCGTCCACCAGTACGCTGACCCGCCATTTGTTGTTGGCCGTCAGGGCGTACAGCATGGCACTGCGGTCAAAGTAGTAGTTGTAGTCGCCCACCACCACGTCGGCCCAGCGCACCATCTCATGGCCCAGGTAGTAGGGGCACACCGTGTGCGTCAGCGCCACGGTACGCAGGCTGTGCTGGTCCAGCCAGACCTGCTGCGCGGCCACCTGGCGTGCTGCGGGCAGCCGGTCGTAGAAGCCCTGTGCCAGCGGGCACGACTGGCCGTGGCAGGCCTTGTCCTTGTGTTCACACGACTTGTCCTTGGCCACCAGTTCCAGCACCCGCAAGGGGAACA
>CAINUX010000245.1 GCA_903853895.1 uncultured beta proteobacterium
ATTGGCCATAGACCTCGCGGTTGGCGTAGATCTGTTCAATGGCAATTTCCAGTTCGTACAACTGGTCGTTGCGGGCTTCGTCCACACGCGGCGCCTGGCTGGTGGGCCCTACAAACATACCGCTGAACAGGTAGCTCAGGGACGGGTGGTTGTGCCAGTACAGCAGCAGGCTGGCCAACAGTTCGGGCTTGCGCAGGAAGGGGCTGTCCGCAGGTGTGGCGCCACCCATCACAAAGTGGTTGCCGCCACCGGTGCCGGTGTGGCGGCCATCGGTCATGAATTTCTCGGCCGACAGGCGCGACTCGAATGCCGCGTTGTACAAGAATTCGGTGTTGGCGACCAGTTCTTTCCAGTTGTTGACCGGATGGATGTTGACTTCGATCACGCCGGGGTCCGGTGTGACCTGCAGGAGTTTGAGGCGCGGATCGCGTGGGGGCGGGTAGCCTTCCAGCACCAGCTTCATGGCCTGTTCTTTGGCCGTTGCCTCAATCGCGCTGAGCAGGTCCAGGTAGTCTTCCAGACGCTCCAGTGGTGGCATGAAGATGTAGAGCACGCCCGATTTTTTTCCAACGGCTTCGGCCTTCGGTCCGCTGGCGCGGCGCGGGTCGCGCACTTCCACGCACAGTGCTGTGCGGGTGATCCAATGGGCAGATTCCTGTTTGTCGGGAATGCGGACAAAGTCTGCCGGCTCGATTTGATCGGGTTCCAGTGCGGGTTGCGGGGCAAGAATGACCCTGGGTTGTACGCCGGGTCCGGCATGCAAGACCGTCACTATTGGCAGCGTGGCGGCAACCTGTGTGGAGGCTTTGACGCTCTTGCTCTTCATGGCGCTTTGGAATTTGCGCGCGGCCTCCCGTGCACTGCCGCTGCCGGCCAGAATCGGCACCTCGCTGCGCCGGGTAGGGATGGCCGTGGCCATGGGCGCACCCGGTGTGGGCAGGTCGCCGCGCTCTTCCATGGGGTCGCGCTCAATCATGTAGGGGAAATCGCTCTTGCTGACCCATGGCAGGGAGTCGAGCGGCAGGCGCAGGCCCATGGGCGAGTCGCCGGACATCAAATACATGCGCTCGTCGCGGAAGAACCAGGGGCCGGTTGTCCAGCGCGTTCCCGTCTTAGCCAGCGGGTCGGTGGATTTGATCGGCAGCACGTAGCCCACTGGCGTGTCGAGTTTTTGCTCGAATACGCGGCGCAGGCGCATGCGCTCCATCTCGTCGTCCAGCTTCGAGTTGAACGGGTCCACATTGACCGGCAGACGGCGTTCGCGCCACAGGTAGTACCAGCTGTCCTCAAACGCGCTCTGGATGTACTTGCCGGTGAGCGACAGGCGACTGGCCAACGCCTCGGTGAAGCGCTTGGCATCTGCGCTGGTGTAGTGCGTGGGGTCGCGCTCGTCGGTGAACAGCGATGGGTCGGACCAGACCGGGTGCTTGTCGGCACGCCAGTAGATGTTGAGCGCCCAGCGCGGCAGCTGCTCGCCGGGGTACCACTTGCCCTGGCCAAAGTGCAGGAAGCCTCCCTGGCCGTATTCGTCGCGCAGTTTGTGCACCAGTGCGGTGGCAAAGCCGCGTTTGGTAGGGCCCAAAGCGTCGGTGTTCCACTCCGCAGCGTCGCGGTCGTTGACGGCGACGAAGGTGGGCTCGCCGCCCATGGTCAGGCGCACGTCGCCTTCGATCAGTTCTTTATCAACGCTGGCACCCAGTTCCATGACTGCGTCCCACTGCGCATCGTTGTAGGGCAGGGTGACGCGGGGCGACTCGTAA
>CAINUX010000246.1 GCA_903853895.1 uncultured beta proteobacterium
CGGCAAGGGCGCCGGCTCCGAGCCGACGGCCAGCGCGGTAATTGCCGACCTGGTGGACATCACCCGCCTGCACACGGTAGACGCGGCCAACCGCGTGCCGCACCTGGCTTTTCAGCCCAACACCTTTGACAAGGCCATGGACTCGTTGCCCGTGTTGCCCATGGGCGATGTGGTGACCAGCTACTACCTGCGCCTGCGCGTGGCCGACCAGGCCGGTGTGCTGGCCAAGGTGACCGGCATTCTGGCAGAAGCCAATATCAGCATCGACGCGGTCTTGCAGCGCGAGGCCGATGAAGTAGCGGGCGAGGGCGGTTCCGCCACCGTGCCGCAGACCGACTTGATCATTCTCACGCACGATTGCCAGGAGGCCAAGATGAACGCCGCGCTGGCCCAGATGCAGGCCTTGCCCACGGTGCTGCAGCCCATCGTGCGTATCCGCAAGGAGGAGTTGGCCTGATGCAATACCTGTCGACCCGCGGACATTCCGAGCGCAAGCGCTTCTGCGAAATCCTTCTTGAGGGCCTGGCGCCCGATGGCGGTCTGTACCTTCCGGAGAGCTATCCGCAGGTCAGCGACGCCACGCTGAGCCAGTGGCGCACGGTCTACCACACGCAAGGCTATGCGGCGCTGGCTTTCGAGATTCTGTCGCTGTACATCGACGACATTCCTGCGGCCGACTTGCGTGCGATTTGCGAGAAGACCTATACCGCCGAGGTGTTTGGCACCGGCGAGATCGTGCCGCTGCGCCACCTGGAAGATGGTCTGTGGCTGGAAGCCTTGTCCAACGGCCCGACGCTGGCCTTCAAGGACATGGCCATGCAGTTGCTGGGCAACCTGTTCGAGTACGAACTGGCCCGGCGGGGTGAAGAACTGAATATTTTGGGCGCCACCAGCGGCGACACCGGCAGCGCTGCCGAATACGCCATGCGCGGCAAGAAGGGCGTGCGCGTCTTTATGACCAGCCCGTTTGGGCGCATGAGTGCCTTCCAGCAGGCCCAGATGTTCAGCCTGATGGACGCCAACATCTACAACATCGCCGTAAAGGGCGTGTTTGATGATTGCCAGGACATGGTCAAGGCCGTGTCCAACGACCTGGCGTTCAAGCGCAAGTACAAAATTGGCACGGTCAACTCCATCAACTGGGCGCGCTTGTTGGCCCAGGTGGTTTACTACTTTGCCGGCTATATCCAGGCGACTGAACTGAATTCACAGAAGGTGTCCTTCACCGTACCCAGCGGCAATTTCGGCAATGTGTGCGCCGGCCACGTGGCGCGCATGATGGGCCTGCCCGTTGAACAGTTGGTGGTGGCAACCAACGAGAACGATGTGCTGGACGAGTTCTTCCGCACCGGCGTCTACCGCGTGCGCGGCAGTGCCGACACGCACGAGACCTCCAGCCCGTCCATGGACATTTCCAAGGCGTCCAACTTCGAGCGCTTTGTGTTCGACCTGCTGGGCCGCGACGGTGCCCGCACGGCGGATCTGTTTGGCGCGCAGTTGGCCAAGTCCGGACGCTTTGACCTGAGCGGCGATGCAGCCTTTGTGCACTGCGCCGAACGCTACGGTTTCATCAGCGGCAAGAGCACCCACGCCGACCGCCTGTCCACCATACGCGACACCTGGGATCGCCATGGCGTGATGATCGACACCCACACCGCCGATGGCGTCAAGGTGGCGCTGGAGAAGCGCAAACCCGGTGTGCCCATGCTGGTGCTGGAAACCGCGTTGCCGATCAAGTTTGCCGAAACCATTGTCGAAGCCCTGGGCCGCGAGCCCGACCGGCCGGCCAAGTTCGTCGGCATTGAAGACCTGCCCAAACGCGTCCAGGTCATGGATGCTGATGTGGACGCCATCAAGGCGCTGATCGCCGCTGAGTGCCAAAAGTCTTGAGCGAAATAGGCCGCTAGCCCTCGTGGAATAAGCGATATTCGCTATCAATTGAATAGCAAAATGGGATTGCCTGCATGACTGCTGTACCGCGTACCCCCTTGTTGCCACTGGATGACGCCCTGGCGCAGTTGCTGGCCTACGCCACTCCTCTGACGGAAGAGCAGTCAGTACCGGTCGGCGATGCCGATGGTCGCGTGCTTGCCACAGACGTGGTATCCGCGCTCCACGTTCCACCGCACGACAACAGCTCCATGGATGGCTACGCGTTGCGATGTGACGACGTGGCCGCCGCCGGTAGCTTGCTCCCGGTCTCGCAGCGCATCGCGGCCGGTGCGAGTGGAGACGTTCTTCTGGCCGGAACAGCTGCACGCATTTTTACCGGAGCCCCCGTACCTGTTGGTGTTGACGCAGTGGTGATGCAGGAAGACTGCACGGCCTTGCCAGCCGATGCAGGCCAGTACGGGCTGCCCAGCGTCCGGGTCAACGCCCAACCCCAGGCAGGACAAAACATCCGCCGTGCAGGCGAAGATGTTGCCCGGGGCGATGTGGTGCTGGTTCGTGGCCAACGCCTAGGCCCCGCCGAGTTGGGGCTGGCCGCCAGCATCGGCATGGCCCACCTGGCCGTGGTCAGGCGCCCACGCGTTGCGCTGTTTTCAACCGGCGACGAGTTGGTCATGCCAGGCGCAGTTGCCCCGCAGGACATGCTGCCCGGGGCCATCTACAACTCCAACCGTTACTTTTTGAGCGCGCTGTTGCGTCGCATGGGCTGTGTCGTCAGCGACCTGGGTATCGTCCCGGATCAGCGCGCGGCTACTGTCGATGCTCTGCGCACTGCGGCGCAGTCGCACGACGTTATTTTGACGAGTGGCGGCGTATCGGTGGGCGAAGAAGACCACATCAAACCCGCAGTGCAAACGCTGGGCACCCTGGACCTGTGGCAGATCGCCATGAAGCCCGGTAAGCCCTTTGCGTATGGGCGTGTTGCCGACGCGCACTTTCTCGGCCTGCCCGGTAACCCGGTGTCCAGTTTTGTGACCTTTCTGGTTTTGGTGCGGCCTTTTCTGCTGCACCTGCAGGGCATGCACGACGTTGCTATGAAAACGCAAGCAGCACGTGCTGATTTCGCCTGGGCCAAGCCCGACAAACGTCGCGAGTTTCTGCGCGTGCGGCGCAATGCAGATGGTGGCCTTGACCTGTTCCCCAACCAGAGTTCAGGCGTGCTGACCTCGGCCGTGTGGGGTGATGGTCTGGTCGACAACCCGTCCGCGCGTGCCATCGTGCCCGGCGACATGGTTCGCTACCTGTCTTTTTCGGAACTGCTGGCATGAAGATTCAAGTCAAATACTTTGCGTCCATCCGAGAGCTTTTGGGCAAGGGCAGCGAGGCTGTCGACACCACTGCCGCCACCGTGGCGGCCTTGCGGGATGAACTGATCGCCCAAGGCGGAGTCTATTCAGACGCACTGGCCCGCGGCAAGGCCGTGCGAGTCGCGCTCAATCAGACTCTGAGCGACGAGTCCACGCTTTTGACAGAAGGCGCCGAAGTGGCCTTTTTCCCGCCCGTTACTGGCGGCTAGGCAGACATGACAACGCGCCACGCTGCCCCCCGAGTTTCCATTCAGACCCAAGATTTTGATCTGACCGAGGTCGTTACCGCAATGCGTGCCGATGACCACCGGGTAGGCGCCGTATGTACCTTTGTGGGCACTGTGCGTGATCGCAATAAAACGAGTGACCCTGACGCTGGGCCTATTCTGTCAATGGAACTGGAGCATTACCCCGGCATGACGGAAAAGGCCATCGAGGAGATGATCGACGAAGCACAGCGCCGGTTCGACATCTTTGCGGTCCGGGTCATCCACCGCATTGGCCTGCTGCAACCGCCGGATCAGATCGTGCTGGTGGCCGTCACCTCAGCGCATCGGGGAGAAAGCTTCAAGGCCTGCGAGTTTTTGATGGACTATCTGAAGACCCAGGCCCCGTTCTGGAAGAAGGAGCAGACCGCCGCTGGCGCCCAATGGGTGGATGCACGGGTCAGTGACGATGCGGCACTGGCCCGATGGGGAATTCAGGTGAAGAACGCCTAACCCCAGGAGCCGGTTTACAGTTTGATTTCGCGGTGGGATACTGTTTGGACTTGGCTGCAGAACCCGTAGGTTGTCGTACCGAGCCTTGGGCAAGACTGCTTCGTGGTGTCGCATCAACGCATGGTGCGTGCCTGTGCAATAGAACAACCGACTATGTTGGACAAAATGTTGCGTGTGAGGCGATGGGCGACCCTACTGGCGGGTGCCGTATGTCTTTTCGCGTTCAATGCGTGGGCGGACAGCCCTGCGCTGAATGTTGCAGTCGTAGGCCAGGAGCCTGTGCCGTTGCGCCCCTATTTTTCAGTTCTGGAGGACCCGGGCGCCACTTTGACGCTTTCTGACGTGCAAAGTGAGGCGGCGGGTCGCTTCCAACCCAGCGAGGTCACGACGCGCCCGCTCAATTTTGGAAGTACTGCTTCGGCCTATTGGCTGCGTCTGCGAATCGACAACCGCAGCACCAGTGCTATTGACTCCATGCTGGAGATTTACTACCCGCGTCTGGCCGAGGTCGATTTCTACCGGGTGTCCTCAGGGCTTCCACTGCAATCGGTCAAAACAGGCTATGCGCGCCCTTTCTCTGAAAGGGCCTATGCGCACCGTTTTTTCGTGCTGCCACTCCCAATGGCTCCAGGAGCACAGCAAACCATCTATATCCGTGTCAAGTCGCCCACCTCGCTGGAAGTGCCCGCCCAGTTGTGGTCACGCAGCGCTTTTCACGCCTACGAAATCGTCGACCACATGACCCAGGCCGCTTACTTTGGCATGTTCGTCGCCATGGCGCTATTTAACATTCTGTTGTGGATTTCGCTCAAGGAGCGCAATTACCTGTTTTACGTTCTTTTTATCAGTAGCCTTGCTTCGGCACTGGCTGCATCCACGGGTATTGGCATTCAATACATTTGGCGCGATGCGCCCGCCTGGACGGCCATTTCGTTTGCAGTGTCGGGGCATCTGGCCATGGTCTGGTTGATCAGCTTCACACGCCGTCTCCTAACTACCGAGGCGCTCATGCCGCGTTGGGATCTGGCGTTGCGCGCTGGCATAGCGGTCAATGCTTTGTTGGCGTTCACCAATTTCGTGGAGTACACCTCCAAGCTTTCTGCATCCGCTATTGCAGTGACGGCGGTTTTGTTGCTAGTCTGTTCCAGTAGGGGGGCAATTCGTGGGCAACGCAGTGCCATCTTGTTCACCGCTGCATTCCTTCTGGTGTTGCTGGGTTCAGTGGCTTCCATGCTGCGCATGCTTGGGGTGTTGCCGGTCAATGTGTTGACGATCAACGGGATTCAGATCGGCTCGGCACTCGAGATGATTCTGCTCTCATTTACGCTGGCCGACCGCATTCACCTGTTACGTGCGGAGAAGGAAAAAGCACAGCAACACCTGGTTGACACGCTGCAAAACTCCGAGCAAGTGCTGGAGGCGCGCGTGGCGCAGCGAACCGCAGACATGCAGATACTCAATGAGAGGCTTGAGGCCCTGAGTGTCACTGATAGTCTGACCGGAATTGCCAACCGACGACGATTTGATGAAGTTCTGCAGAGTGAATGGATACGCGCAGCCCGCGGGCAATGCCCGCTGGCTTTGGCCATGGTCGATGTCGACCTTTTCAAACCCTATAACGATCACTACGGGCACCAGGCAGGAGATGAAATACTGCGCCACGTTGCCAGGACTTTTACCGAAACTGTGTGCCGCACTGGCGACTTGGTAGCACGCTACGGTGGCGAGGAGTTTGCCTTCATTGCCCCCTTAACCGAAGGTGAAAATGCCTTTGCCATGGCGCAAAAGGTCTGCGAAGCAATACAGGCGTTGAACCTGCCGCATACAAAGTCGCCAATAGGGTATTTGACGGTCAGCATTGGCGTTGCCATGGTCATTCCGCATGAGGACGATTCACCCGAAGACCTCATCGCACGTGCTGACTGGGCCCTGTATCAGGCCAAGACACAGGGACGCAATCGGGTCGTCTTGGCGGCCAGCGCCGTGTAGCGCCGAATCCTGGTCCAATGGGCCAGGACGCAGACGAGTCAATTCAAATAGGTTGGTCGCGTCGCGTCGGGGCTGAGGTCAATTTCCTCGGTCGCCGCTTCGACAATTTGCAGGGGCGCGGGCGTTTCAGGGCCCGTCTGCCACTGCGCCTGCTGTAGCGCCTGGCTGAGAAGCTGCATGATGGCAAACACAAGTTCCGCGGGCAAATCCAGCTGGAAACCACGTGTTGAGGCCGGCTCGGTCAGCACTTCCTTGAAGTTCATCAGCATCAGGCCGCTGCCTTGGGGCGTCAAATTAACCTCGGTCACCAGCAACGGTGAGTCGCCCAACGGCCGGTTGGTTGCGTCATTGCGGTAGGGCGTCACAAAATCGGAGCTTTGCACGGCCTCTTGCTGGCGCATGTCGGCCAGCATTTTGCGGGTACCAGGCTCCATGGCGGCCAGATCGACAAAACCATCGGTCTTGGCATCGGCCGGTATGGCCATGTGGTCAATGACCACGCGATTGAGCAATGGCCAAAGCCCCAGTACCAGGCGTCGGGTCAGCCACATCTGCACTTCGTCGCCAGCGCTGGTGTTGATGCGCACCAGGATGCGGTCGTGGTCCACGTTGTAGCGAATTGAGAGCTGGCGGATGTCCATCATTTGATTTTAGTCAGGTAGCGCGCCAGGAAAGGGGCTTGAAATACGAACACTGAGCCCAAGTTCTAGCCCAACCGGAGAATTTATATGCGAATCGAAAAACTCACCACCAAGTTCCAGGAAGCCTTGGGCGAGGGACAAAGCTTGGCTTTGGCAAACGACCATGCCTACATCACACCCGCCCACGTTCTGGTGGCCATGCTGCGCCAGGACGATGGCCCCAAGGCGCTGTTGCAGCGCGCGGGTGTCAACGTACCCCAGTTGCTGACAGCGGCTGAAGGCCACATGAAGAAGCAGCCCCAGGTGCAGGGTCAGGAACAAGTCTCGGTTGACCGCGACATGGGCGTGCTGCTGCAAGCGGCCGAGAAGGAATCCATGAAACGCGGCGACCAGTTTGTGGCGGGTGAGCTGTTCCTGCTGGCGCTGGCCGACAGCAAGATCGAGGTGGCCAACATTGCCCGTGCCAATGGCATGACGCGCAAGAGTTTGGAGAGTGCCATTGACGCCGTGCGCGGCGGTCAGGCCGTGGACAGTGCCGATGCCGAGGAGCAGCGCGAGTCGCTGAAGAAATACTGCATCGACCTGACCGAGCGCGCCCGCATGGGCAAGCTCGACCCGGTGATTGGCCGTGACGACGAAATCCGCCGCGCCATCCAGGTGCTGCAGCGCCGCACCAAGAACAACCCCGTGCTGATTGGCGAACCCGGTGTCGGCAAAACGGCAATCGTGGAAGGCTTGGCGCAGCGCATCGTAGATGGTGCAGTGCCCGATTCGCTCAAGGGCAAACGCGTGCTGAGCCTGGACATGGCGGCGCTCTTGGCCGGCGCCAAGTTCCGTGGCGAGTTTGAAGAGCGCCTGAAGAATGTGCTGAAAGACCTGGCCAAGGACGAAGGCCAGACCATTGTCTTCATCGACGAGCTGCACACCATGGTCGGTGCCGGCAAGGCCGAGGGTGCCATGGACGCGGGCAATATGCTCAAACCCGCGCTGGCCCGTGGCGAGCTGCACTGCGTGGGTGCAACCACACTGGACGAATACCGGAAATACATCGAGAAGGATGCCGCCCTGGAGCGTCGGTTCCAGAAAATTCTGGTTGGCGAGCCCACGGTGGAAGCCACCATCGCCATCCTGCGCGGCCTGAAAGAGCGCTACGAGACGCACCACGGCGTGCAGATCACCGACCCGGCCATCGTGGCCGCGGCCGAGCTGTCCAACCGCTACATTACCGACCGCTTTTTGCCGGACAAGGCCATTGATTTGATGGACGAAGCCGCGGCCAAGCTGCGTTTGGAAATCAACTCCAAACCCCAGGAGTTGGACGCTCTGGACCGGAAAATTCTGCAATTGGAAATTGAACAGGAAGCCATGAAGCGCGAGGAGGACACCAAAAAACTGGCGTTTCTCAAGCAAGAATTGGC
>CAINUX010000247.1 GCA_903853895.1 uncultured beta proteobacterium
GACCATGGACGGCGCGATTGTGGAAGGAACCCTGCAAGACATCACCGAGCGGGTTCAGGCCATTGAGCGACTGGAGTTCATGGTCAACCATGACCCATTGACGGACTGCCTGAACCTGCGCGGCATCACCCGCAGGTTCGAGCGGTTTGAGCGTCCCCCTGACGCGTTGGTGTATCTGGACCTGGACCGGTTCAAGCTGATCAACGACCTGTACGGGCATACGGCCGGAGACACGGTGCTCAAACAGGTATGCGAGCGCATCAAGCAGCATCTGGGCCCGGACGATTTGTTGGCGCGGATGGGAGGCGACGAGTTCGTGGTGGCCTTTTCCCGCGCCAGTATGGAGGAAGCAACCCGGATCTGTTGGGCTATCGTCAATGACATCTCGTCAGGCGGCTACCAGATAGATACCCAGAGCTTTTCCCTGAGTGTGTCTGGCGGTTTGGTGGGTACCGAGCGGTTTACCAAATCTCCATTGAAGGAAGTGATTTCTGCGGCTGATACCCTGTGCCGCGTAGCCAAGAAACGCAGCGGTGAACGACTGGTCATCATGGAGTCAGGCGACCGGTTCTTCCAGCAGCACAAGGAAGAACTGGACCTGATCGCCGCACTGGAGCGTGGCGAAACGCCGGCCGGTCTCTTCCTGGTGATGCAACCCGAAATCTCATTGACGACCCCATTCGAGTCGTTGAACTTTGAGGTACTTTTGCGCTTGCGCAAAGCAAATGGTCAGATTCTTCCTGCGGGCATCATCATCGAGGCGGCTGAGGCACACGGGAAAACAGCCATCATTGACCGTTGGGTCGTCACCACGACGATCGATTGGTTGGAGGCAAACACCGAATCCTTGGGCAATACACAGTTCGTCGGCGTCAACCTTTCAGGAGGCTCGCTCAATGACGAAGCGTTTACCGAGGAACTGTTCGCACTTTTTGAGCAGCACCCAGTGGCGCTGTCCATGATTTGTTTAGAAATCACAGAGACTGTTGCCCTGACCGACATGCGCAACATGCAACGCTTCATCGACAGGGTGCGTGGCATTGGTGCGAAGGTGGGGCTGGATGATTTTGGTGCCGGCTATTCGTCGTTTGGCTACCTCAAGGGTCTGACCGTGGATGCCTTGAAGCTCGATGGTTCGCTGGTGCGGGATGCTGCATTCAGCCCGTCCAGCATGGCCATTATTGAAGCCCTTGCCGGTTTGGTGAACAGTCTGGGTATGAAATCCATTGGCGAGTTTGCAGAAAACCTGGCCACCATCAAGGTGCTGTCTACGGCAGGCGTGGATTACGCCCAGGGGTACGGCATCAGTAAGCCTGTGATGCCGGAACGCATACTGGCCGCGCGCAGTGGCGCGGAGTTCATTGAAGATCCCGAGATCATGGCGTTTATTCGGTCCTTGCAGGAAAAGGTCTCCGAAACCATGCCGCTTTTTTAGACCCCGGAGATCTACGCCATCAACTCCATGGGACGCGACGACTGGTAGAGGGTAGACGGGCGTGGCATGAGTCGGCGCTCAGGCAGGTAGGTAACGTTCGCACCACCTTCGGGGCATTGCCAGTCAAAGTTCAAGTCTTGCGCCATGGAAATATCAATGTCTTGGTGGTGCGTTTCAAATGCAAAGCGGTACAGTGGGTGTTCGCAGTCGCCCCACTGACGTTGGGCATCGAATGGAGCAAGACACATAACTCTGTGTGGTACGCCGCCGGCGTGTGCCATGGGGTAATACGTGTTGGGCACGCCGACATCCATAAACAGCAGGCTGTCGTGGATGCGGTCTACCTGCCGGCGCGCTGCCGCCAGCATCCAGTCCACTTTTTGTTCCAGACAATACAGGTGCATCGCCTTGAACAAGGCGCTTCGCACGGTCGATGCGCCGGGACTTCCCTTGATGCAAAGCCGCGTAGTTTCAACCATGCGTGTCCCGTTGAAGCGCTCTGGCAATTCCAGGGAAGCCTGTAGCGGCAGGGGATTGTAGACGTTGGAGTGTGTTCTGAGCGTTCCCAGCAGACTGCCATCAAACTTTGACTTGGCGACAAATACCTCGCACCCGCGGGCAAAATCCGCAGGTTCAGGTTCGCTCAGCGATGCGGCCAAGGCAGGCAGGTGCTTGCCATACGTCGCGGCCCGCAGACTGGCAACTTCCTGCAGGTGTTTTCGTGAAGCGATGTCTACCCGAAAGGGCAGACTCTCTTCGGTTTGGACAACTGGATTGGAGTGGTCTGAAGAAAACATGGCGTTCCCCTGAGTGGATTTAAATTCAGTTTAGGGTTATCCCCATACCGGCAATCCACTGAAAAGCGCCGCGAACCTCGGGCTATTTCTGGCTTTTTTACTGCCAATGGACAAAGACCCAGATGCCCAAGCCCACGCCGACAACCCACAGCAACCAGGTTTCGGACACGGCATAGGGGTAGAGCATCAGGGCCAGACCGGGCCACGTCAGCATGGGCAGTGATGCCTTGCGACCCCGGCTGAATGCCACCATGCCTAGCAAGCCAAAGACTATGGCACCCAGCAGGTAGGCTGGGCTGGGCAGCGTGAAGCCCATGGACTGTAGCGCTTTGAGTTCGTTCATGCGGTATGGTAAACCGGTGGCTGGACATATCACTTTTTGAACTGATGCATACCCTTGAACAACTGCGCAGCGGCGCACTGGCCGGCACGCGCCGCCTGGACCTGTCCTGCGGACTGCAATCATTGCCCGCCGAAGTGTTTGACCTGGCCAACACGCTGGAGGTGCTTAACCTGTCGGGCAACCAGCTGCGCACACTGCCGCACGATCTGACCCGCTTGCATCGGCTCAAAGTCATTTTTTGTTCGGACAACCCGTTCACAGTACTCCCCGAAGTGCTGGGCGACTGTGCGGCGTTACAGGTGGCGGGATTCAAGGCCAACCGGATTTCCGAGGTGCCGGGCGCCGCATTGCCGCGCGCCTTGCGCTGGCTGATCCTGACCGACAACGCCATCACTCGCCTGCCACCCGAGTTGGGACAGCGCCCGGCCCTGCAAAAACTGATGCTGGCCGGCAACCAGCTGCGGAATCTTCCGCACGGTCTGGCGGACGCCCACCGGCTCGAGTTGCTGCGCGTGGCCGCCAACCAGCTTACCCGGCTGCCGGACTGGTTGACTGCGCTGCCGCGTCTGAGTTGGCTGGCACTGGCGGGCAACCCGCTGGGTTGGCGCCACCCTGCGCCAGAGCCCTTGGGCAACGTGCCCTGGGAGCAGCTACGGGTGCAGGGCCTGCTCGGTGAAGGCGCGTCCGGCCACATCTACCGGGTCCAGCGCGCGGATAGAAATGAAGAGTTGGCGCTGAAGCTTTTCAAGGGTGCAATCACTAGCGACGGTCTACCGGAGCATGAACTGGCGGCATGCCTTGCGGCGGGCCAGCACCCGTCGCTGTGCACGCCCAGCGCCGAACTGGCTGGCCACCCGCAAGGTACACGGGGCCTGTTGCTGCCGTTGATTCCGTCCAGCCACACCAACCTGGCCGGGCCACCCAGCTTGGACAGCTGCACCCGCGACGTCTATCCCATCGGCCTGCGGATTCCCGCTGCCACCGTGCTGCGTGTGGCGTGCGGCATGGCGGACGCGGTCGCGCATTTGCACCAGCGCGGCGTGCTGCATGGGGACCTGTATGCGCACAACATTTTGTGGAACCCGGACACCGGCGATGCACTGTTGAGCGACTTCGGAGCCGCTACCGTGCTGCCGCTGGAGCAACCGGCCACGTGCCATGCCTTGCAGGCACTGGAGGTGCGGGCCTTTGGCTGCCTGCTGGAAGAACTGCTGGCCTATGCGGAGCCGGTGGCCGGGAGGGCGGTCGCGCTGGGGGATGTCGCCACGTTGGCCAGCGCCTGCCTGCACGCCACGCCCGCCGCGCGGCCCACCATGGCCGAGGTGGCGGTATCCATCAAACGCTGTATGGATTTTGGCGACGCAGGCAAAATGCATGCATGAACGTCCTATTTGAATTCGCCACCGGTGTGCTGCGTGGCGTGGTCAAGGTGGCACTGCTGGCGCTAACCGTCGTGTTTGCACTGGGTGTGCTGTGCATAGCGCTGACCCTGGCCCTGGTGGCGGTCATTCGGTTTTTGCTGACGGGCCGCAAACCGGCGGTGTTTGCAACTTTTACCCGGTTCAACCAGGCCGCACAGCAGTTTCGCCCCGGCAATTGGCCGGGTGGTGCCGCGCGCAATGCCCACGACAACGGCGATGTGGTGGACGTGCAGGCGCATGAAGTGCGCACCGCAGTGCGCCCACTGGCGCCACCCGAGTCGACCGAGCGTTAGCAGTAGGAACCAATGGGCTCGGGCAAGTCGTCGTCCAGGTACAGCTCGTACTCGTCCCAGGCCTCCGGGCCGAAGTTTTCGTCACACTGGTCTGCGATGTCATCAAACGTCGTGAACTCGGTACAGAACATGACGGTGTTGAAAACCTGGCGGTAGGGCTGCCCCGACGCGTCTTCCAGTTCACCAGCCGGGTCCGCCACGTGCTTGCAGCAATGCACCCACACAAAGTTACCTTCCAGTTCGTCTTCAACATCGAGCACACCTAGTGCAAGTGCCTCGTCTGCGGGGCTGGGCCAGGTCTTGCGCAGGCGATAGGTCTTGCCGTGGGCCGGATGGGCAGGGTCCAGCTCCAGGTCCAGGGTTTGCCAGTCGGCTGAGATCTGGTCCGCCACATCACCCAGCTCCTGCTGGGTGATGTCGCCTTCCCAGTACACGTCGGTAATGTGGCGCGAATTGCCAACGTCCCCGTCCCAGAGACTGGCCTTGTGTTTCATGAATTCTGGATGCATGGAATATCTCCGTAGTTCGAAACGGAACTGTAGCGCAGCTTGCACCGCATTGCGGGCAACCAGTCGCTGATAGACTGGCCGGCCCCTCCGATCCCGTAACGTGACATGTCAACCTTGCCCCACCCGCCCCGACACCGAGTCTATGAAGACATTCAGGCCCTGCTGACGGGCACTCTGTTTGTTTCCCTGGGTGTTGTCATGTTTGGCCACACTGGCTTGCTAACGGGTGGCACTGTGGGGATTGCATTTTTGTTGCACTACGCCACGGGCTGGAACTTCGGGGTGCTGATTTTTGCACTCAATCTGCCGTTCTATGGACTGGCCTGGAAGCGCATGGGGCGCCCCTTTACCCTCAAGACTTTCGCGGCGGTTGGCTTGCTGGCGCTGCTGACCAATGTGGTGCCGACTCTGGTGCATTTTGAGTCGCTCAACCCGGTGTTTACGGCCGTCATGGGTGGGCTATTGATGGGCGCTGGCATGCTGATTCTGTTTCGCCACCGTGCCAGCTTGGGGGGCTTCAACGTGCTGGTGCTGTACTTGCAGGAACGTTTTGGCTGGCGTGCCGGAAGAATCCAGATGGCGCTTGACTGCGCCATTGTGCTGTGCTCACTGGCAGTTGTGGACTGGCAGCACATCGCACTGTCGGTCCTGGGCGCCGTGGTGCTGAACCAGACGCTGGCCACAAACCACCGGGTGGGGCGCTACATGGCGTTATGAAGGGTTCGCGTACGACGTTGGGCGTAATTGGCTACTCCCTCTCGTCAAACAGGCCCGGCCCGCCAATGCGGGCCCGCTCAATTTCCAACAAGCGCAGCTTGGTCGACACGCCGCCGTTGGCCGAGAAACCACCCGCACGCCCCTCGGCGCCCAGTATGCGGTGGCAGGGCACCACCGGTGCGAACGGATTGGCGCCTAGCGCCTGCCCCACGGCACGCGCCGCGCCGGGTTCGCCCAACTGGTGCGCCAGCTCACCGTAGGTCGTGGTTTCGCCGGGCGGGATGGCGCGCGCCACCGCGTAGACCCGTTGGTGAAAGGGTGGCACACCGTCCATGTCGAGCACGATGTTGCGCAGGTCCACGGGCTCGATCGGTGTGCCACACAGCAGCGCGGTGACCGCGTCCATGGCCTGCTGCACGTGGGGTGGTGCGTCTACCTCGGTGCTGGATGGGAAGCGACTGGCCATGCGCGCACGGGTGGTCGCTTCGTCCTGTTCGGGCAGCTGCACACCGGTGATGCCGTGCACACCCCAGGCAATGGCGCAGGAACCAATGGCGGTGGGGAAAAGAGCGTAGCCTAGCGTGGTCGTACGTTCAACCATTGGCCGCTCCCGCGCTAATAGGGGTCAAACGCGACGCCTGCCCTGCGAAGCTCGGCGACCAGCAAATCTTTCCATGGTCCTTGTGGTGACCAGACTTTTGCAACCGATTCATAGGCAAGCTCCGGCTTTGCGCCACGGACGATGACCCGGTACAAGAACGCCATGCTGGACGCGCGCATGTTGACCTGGCAATGGACCAGAACTTTGCGGCTGCCCAGGCGGTCCATGGCCGTGACAAAGGCCTGGAAATCAGCCTGCATCGGATTGTTAAACGGGATGGGAATGTTCACGAACTCCATTCCCTGGCTGCGCACTATGTCCGCTTCAGCGGGTACTGCGTCCGAAACAGTAGGCGGAGCCAGGTAGATGACCGCACCAAAGCCTTGCTCCGACAGACGTGCTAACGCCTCTGCAGTAGGTTGGCCCGACGTCACCAGGTCGGCCGATATGGGGACCACGTTGGGTGCTTGCAGTGGTGCTTCGGCCGCCTGAACGCTCGCGCAGATGGCGACCATTGCGACTGCAACGAAAAATGGGTTCAGCCAGTTTCTTGAACGCATGGTGCGGGCAGTCATCTGCGTCAAACAGGACGGCTTGGGGGGGGCACATTAGGCAACTGCACATAGTTGGCCACACGCTTTTCCAAAAAGGCCGCAATGCCTTCCTGCGCGTCGGCTGTCAGCGAAGCCGTGGCCATTCGCTCCACGGCAAAGTCATATGCCTGGGCCTGTGGCAAATCCACCTGGTTGTAGAAGCCCTGTTTGCCCAGCGCCTTGGACAGGGCGCTGCCGCGGGCGGCGCGCTGGATCAGGTCCAGCGTGACCGCTTCCAGTTGTGCAAGTGGGACGGCCTTGTTGATAAGGCCCCAGTCCGCGGCGGTGGCTGCGTCTATCGCGTCGCCGGTCAGGGCCATCTCTAGCGCGCGCTTGCGGCCGATGTTGCGCGCGATGGCGACCAGCGGGGTGTGGCAAAACAGCCCGGCCTTGCCGCCGGGGATGGCAAACGACGCGCTGTCTGCTGCCACGGCCAGATCGCAGCTGGCCACCAGTTGGCAGCCGCCGGCGGTGGCCAGCGCGTGCACGCGGGCCACCACCGGCTGCGGGATGCTCTGGAGGGTATTCATCATCTCGGTGCACACCAGAAAAAGCTCACGCGCCTGCTCCAGCGTGGCGCCGGCCATGTCGGCAAAGTTGTGCCCCGCACTGAACACCGGGCCGTTGGCGGCCAGGATGACGCCGCGCGCCTCGGTGGCGGCAATTGCGCGCAGGGCCAGCGTCAGCTCGCGCATGACGTTCAGGGCCAGCGCGTTGCGCTTGTCGGCGCGGTTCAGGGTGACGGTAGTGATGGGGCCGTCGGTGGTCAGCAGCAGGTGTTCGTAGGTCATGCTTTATTGTGTCACTGCGCCTTGACCCCCGCGCCGCGCACTTCCAGCCGCACCTCATCCAGCACTTTCCCTTTGGCGTCCGCAATCTGCACCACATGCCGCCCCGGCCAGGGCAGCCACTGCGCGGACGCGCCTTGGGCCAGCAGCTTGCCGTCCATCAGCCAGCGAAGGTTGGCGCCCTCTGCCTGGAAGCGCACGCGCTGGTGCTTGGGGGGGATGTCGGGGTCCAGCGCGATGATGGTGCCGGTAGTGGGCGATGTGATGCGGGCCGACTGCTGGCGGGGAGGTTCCAAGCCTTTTAGGCCTCCAGCCCTCGAATTAATTGATGGGTGCGCTCCTGAATGCATAGCAAAACGGGTTTGCTGGGTGCCCTGCAAAAACCATTCGCTGCGGGCCGCCTCCAGTGGAGCGGGGCCTGCGGTGTCCGCAAACTGTACCGGCTCTTGCGCCAAACCTGCGGGCGGCTTGGGTGCGCGGCTGGACTGGGTGGTATGCAGGTATCCCATCACGGCGGCCCAGATGGGTGCCGCGCCCGTGGTGCCGCTGACGTCCCACATCGGCGCGCCGCTGGCGTTGCCCACCCACACGCCCACGGTGTAGCGCTGCGACCAGCCAAGAGCCCAGTTGTCGCGCATGTCCTTGCTGGTGCCGGTCTTGACCGCGGTCCAGAAGCGGGTGGCCAGGATGCTGTCGGTGCCGAAGGTGCGGGCGCGGGCGTTTGTGTCGCTGAGGATGTCACTGACGATGAAGGCCGCGCCGGGGACCAGCGCAGTGCGCCCCGCAGGCTTGGCGTTTCGGGCGCGTATGGTGGTGAGCGTGGTGGGGCTGAAGCGCCCGCCGTTGCCCAGCGCGCGGTAGGCGTTGGTCAGGTTCAGCAGCGAGACCTCGGCGCTGCCCAGGGCCAGGCTGTAGCCGTAGTAGTCGCCGGTCTCCTTCAGCGGCAGGCCCAGCCGGACCAGCTGTTTGTGAAAGGCATCGGGCGACACCATGACCAGCGTGCGCACCGCCGGCACGTTGAGCGACGCGCCCAGGGCCGTGCGGGTCGACACCCAGCCCTTGAACTGGTGGTCGTAGTTCTGCGGGATGTAGAGGCCGCCCGAGGTCTGGATCTGCGTGCCGGAGTCTTCGAGCAACGACGCGGCCGTGATTCGCCGCTCGGCAATCGCCTGTGCATACAAGAACGGCTTGAGCGTGGACCCGGGCTGGCGCAACGCGGTGACGCCATCCACCTCGGCCGCGTTGCTGAGTTCGCCCGACGAGCCGACCCAGGCCAACACCTCGCCAGTGGCGTTGTCCAGCACCACCAGCGCACCGTCTTCAACATGGCGGCCAGAGAGCTCACGCAGGTGCTGCTGCAGGGTTTGCACCGCGAAGCGTTGCAGCGGGGCGCTCAGGCTGGTCTTGATACTGGTGGGGATGGAAGCGCGAGCGGCTGCGGTCACAAGCTGGCGCGCCACATGGGGGGCGATGCCATCGCTAGCCGCATAGTCGCGCCGTTGCAAGGCGCCCGCAGTGAACAGGTCCAACGCCTCGCAATCGGCGCCGTTCTTGTGCAAGCTCTTGAGCACTTCGCAGGCCCGTTGTGCCACCTGTGCGGCCTTGGCATTGGGCGCGCGCACCAAGGCGGCAGCCACAGCCGCCTCGCGCTGGTCCAGCCCGTGCGCCGCCTTGGCAAACAGGGTCTGACTCATGGCGTCCAAGCCGACCAGTTCACCCTTGAAGGGCACCAGGTTCAGGTAGGCCTCCAGAATCTGGTCTTTGCGCCAGCTGCGCTCCAGCGCCGTGGCCGATACGGTTTGCCCCAGCTTTTGCACCACGCTGCGCCCCCCTGCATTGCGCTTCAGATCGTCATCCAACAGCCCGGCCAGCTGCATGGTGATGGTGGAGGCGCCGCGCGTCTTGCTGTTCCACAGATTGGCCCAGGCCGCGCTGGAGACGGCTTGCCAATCGACGCCGCTGTGTTGGTAAAAACGTTTGTCTTCCGACAGCACCAGTGCCGTGCGCAGGGCAGGGGATACGTCTGCCAGTGCCACCCATTGGCCGCGTCGGACGGTGGCGTCGGTGCGCAGCCGGTGGATCACCTCGCCATGGCGGTCCAGGACCCTGGTGTCGGAGGGTTTGTGGGCTGAACGTACTTGCTCAAATGTGGTGTTAGCCCTCGCAGAATTTACGTATGTTGCTATCAATAGTGAAGCAAGTACCCCGGGCAGCAGGTTCAGGATGCTGTGTCTTCTGTGCTTTCTAGGCCTGCCGGGATGGGGAATGCCGGGGGCCTCATCAGTCCCTGCTGGGCCAGCAAATCGGCCCCCGGCACTCCCCACCCCGGCGAGTTGCGAGGTGGTTGGCTTCAATCCCAGGGGCGTCACTTGGAAGCCTCAACCTTGATCCGCGCATTGGGCGCCTCGCCAAACATCTCCGGCGCGTACATGGCCTCCACGCGCGACGGTGGCAACGAGAACTCACCCACGTTGTTGAGTCGGATCGTGTATTCCATCTTCACGACACCCTTGGGCAGGAACTGGTAATAGCTGCGGAAGGACTCGAAGCTGCGCTCCTCAAACGCCGCCCAGCCGTAGCCTTCTTTCCTTTCGCCCTGCGTAGCAATCTCGCTGTCGCGGCCCAGCCCGCTGCCCAGAATCGTCGCGCCACCAGGAACCGGGTCGGTGATGACGGCCCAGGTCATGTCGGCGCTGGCGTTCACCTCCAGCGTGATGCGCAGCACGTCGCCCCGGGTGTAGCTGCCTGCGGGCAGGCTCTTGTTGGCCTGCTCCACCGGTGTGATGGTCTTCTTGATCTGGTAACCCGCGTTGAAGGGCTCCTTCAATTGGATGGCGGCCACGGATTGCAGCGTTAGCCACGGTTTGCCGGGCCCCTGGTGTGTCACGTTCAGTGTGTCCTTGGCCACCGTGTTGCTCCAGGGCAGGAACATGCTGTTGTTGCGCAGGTTGCCGGGCGCGGCGGGTGCGCCAAACCAGGTGGTCTGGTGCGCGGCGCCGGATGCATCGGTGGTCTTGATGCGCTCCACCTTGCTCCAGTCCACAGAGCCAGTTCCCGTGCTCATTGCAGCCTTGGTCGAGCCAGCAACGGTCACCGCTTCAAACTTGGCCGAGAACTTCTCCAGCGCCAACCCACCCCACAAATTGGCCGTGGTGGTGTGCCAGGCGCCCCGTTGCTGGCGGCCTATGAAGCCGTTGGCCAGGCGGCCCATGTCGTCCTTCCACGCGGGGTCTTCCATGACACTGAGCATCAGGCGCGCGGTGTTGACGTCACCGTTTTGCATCAGCCACCACCAGTAGTCATCGCGCTCGGTGCTGAAGATCATCTTGGTGCCCTGGTAGCTGATGCGGCTGCGCAGGATCTGGTTGGCCTCCGCGATGCGCTTGTCTCGGTCCGGCGCATCCTGCACGCGCTTCAGGATGTTGAGCCAGTCAATCACCGCGTGCGTGGGCCACTGGTTGGGCGCAATGGTGATGCTGCCCAGCATGCGGCCCTGCGCCTTGCCATAGCGCGACAGGGCTTCCAGTGCGGCCAGCTTGCGGATGTCCAGGTCCTTGCGCGGACTCCAGAAGTCGCGTTGTATGCGCCCCTCCACAAACGCGATCAGGCCACGCTCCATGGGCGCACGGATGTCGTCGCTCAATGCAAAGGCAGGGTTGATGCTGGCGGCCTCGTGCGTGGCCGACAGCAGGTAGGCAGTCAGCGTGTCACTGCCGCGGTTGGCTTCGCCATCACGTGGCGGGAAGTAGTTGGCCAGGCCGTCGCTATCCAGGTAACTGGGGATTTGCGCGGCCACGGTTTGCCACAGCTTGCCGTCGCGCAGGCCTACGCTCTTGCTGGTCTTTTGCTCCATGCAGGCAAAGGGGTAGCGGGCAAACCAGTCCTTGACACCCGGCAGGCCCTCGGCCAGCTTGGGTTGCAGCGACATCTTCAGACCACCGCGGCCGGGGATGGCGTCGGCGGGTGCGTTGACGTCCAGACTGAACGGGCCGTCAATCTGCACCAGCGTGGCCTGTTGCACGGTCAGTGGCACAGCGGGGATGATGCGTTGGCGTGCCTTCAAGGCATCGCGTGCGCCCGTGATCGTGTCCTTGGCCTCGATCTCCCACAGGATGGCTTCGGAGCGGATCTGGGCCAGCTGTGCCGGTGCGGTGACCACCCAAGCAACTTCGCGGGCGTCGCCAGCGGGGATGTCCACCGTTTGCGGCTTGAGATCGAGCAGTGTGGCCCTTGGGGTCACTTCCACTTTCATCGCCTGCTTCGTGGTGTTGCGCAGCGTGATCTGGCCGCGGAATTGGTCGTCCTCTCGCACCAACGGTGGCAGGCCGCTGATGATTTGCAGGTCCTGCGTCGCGCGGATGCTGGTGGACCCGGTGCCAAACAGGCCGGTGGAGGCATCGGCCACGGCCACGATCTTGAATGTGGTCAGCGCATCGTTGAGCGGCACCATCACTACGGCCTGGCCATTGGCATCCAGCTTCACCGCCGGGTTCCATAGCAACAGGGTCTCCAGCAGCTCACGCGCGCCGCTCTTGCCACCGCCACCACCTGCGGGTACGGCCTTGCGGCCATAGTGGCGCCGGCCAATGATTTCCATCTGCGCGGTGGATGTTTCCACACCCCAGGAGCGGCGTTGCAGCATCGCATCCAGCAGGTTCCAGCTGGTGTTGGGCATCAGCTCCAGCAGGGCCTGGTCTACGGCGGCCAGGGCCACTTCGGCGTTCGCCGCGGGTTGGCCGTTGGGCAGCTTGACCTGAATGGTGACCTTGGCCTGGCTGCGCACGGCGTAGCTTTCCTTGTCGGCCTTGACGCTGACCTCCAGTTGGTGCGCCTTGGTGCCGACACGAATCTCGGCTACGCCCAAACGGAAGGCGGGCTTGCTGAGGTCCACCAGCGCGGTGGGTGCCACGTATTCGCGGCCTTCGTACCAGAACGAGGTCCACCACTCGCGCGGTGCCTTGTAGCCCCAGGTGAAGAATGAGTACCACGGCACCTCGCGCAGGCGGCCGCGCAGGGCCAGCACGCTGACGTACACGTTGGGGCCCCAGCCGTCCTTGATCTTCAAACTCACGGTCGGGTCCTGGCCGTTGAGTTGCACCACTTCGGTTTCGATAATGCCTTCGCGCTCGACGGCCACCAGGGCCGTGGCAAAGCGGAAGGGCATGCGCACCTGGAACTTGGCGGTCTCGCCCGGCTGGTAGCTCTTTTTCTCAGGCAGCAGGTCGATGCGGTCGTGGTTCTCGCCACCAAACCACAGCTCGCCCTGTTTGGTCACATATACCGACGATGCAGCCTGGATGCTGTTGCCCGCGCCGTCCTTGGCGGTGACCACCAGCTCCACTTCACCGGCTTCGTTGAGGCTGGTCTCGCACAGCAGCAGGCCACGGCTGTCGCTCTTGCCGCTGCATACACTGCCCAGCTCCTTGACCGTGGTTTTGTTGTCGTAGGTGTAGAAGCCGCCCACCATGCGTTTGCGCGTGGTGGTGACGATGCGGGCCGTGGCCTTGACCTCCAGCGCCACATCGGCCTGTGGCTTGCCCGACAGATCCAGCGCCAGCGCCTGGAACTTGATCTTCTGGCTGCTCCCGCCTGACAAACTGACCCATCCTTCCGTCTTGATGCCGGCCACCACACCGGCCGGCCACAGGGTTTGCGTGCTGCGGATGGTCTGCACCTCGCCATTCGGGTCGGAGTAGGTGGCTTCCAGCAGCAGGTCTTGCGGCTGGCGGCTGGGGGGCACTTCGGTGACCGTTACTTTGCCCGCGCCGTTCTTGTCCAGCGTCAGCGGTAGTTTGTCGGCAATGACGCGCGCATCAGCCGATGCACTTGCCTCTTCTTCACTACTGGCACGGTTGTCGCGATCACCGCGCGGGCTCTGGAAATTGAACTCGGCGAAATCAGCGTAGTTCAAATACTTGCCACGCACCAATGCCGAGACGCGCACCGGCAGATTCGCCGCTCCGCCACCGGCCACGTAGTTGATCTGCACGTCCACGGGCACCGCTTTCACATTTACCAGGGCTTTTTTCTCCATAGGTGAGACGCGGCCTTCCAGCACCGGCAGGCGAAATTCTTCGACGCGGAAATTCCCGGTGATGTAGCTGCTGCGGCGCGCATCAGTGCCGCGCAGTTCCACCTGGTAGACACCGAGCTTGGCCGCAGGTGGAATGGCAAACGTGCTCTCCGCGCTCTGGCCACCCGTGGCCGTCTTGCGCCAGGCCAGCGCTTGCGTATATTGCTGGCCGCTGCCCACGTGGGTCACGACCAGCGTGCCGGGTGCGACGCTGGTCAGGCCAAAGCCCTGGCTGGTCTCACTGCGCAGAAAGTGTTTCATGGACACGGTCTCGCCTGCGCGCAACAGGGTGCGGTCGAAGATGGTGTGGGCGCGCTCGTCCGGACGCACGTCGCGGCTGGTGGGCAGGTTGAAACGCCAGGGCTCGATGCCGCGGTTCCAGTCGCTCCAGGTAAAAGCCATGTCGTCGACCATGCCCCGTCCATCGCCCGTGGGTTGTGGTGCACGGGCACTGACAAAGAAGGCTTGGGTGTAAGAGCCCTCTGCATTGCAGGTGGGAGCCTGTGGCGAGATGCCGCTCAGGTTCGCAATGCCCTGTGCATTGGTCATGGCGCTGCCCACCTCGCGGCCATTGCAGTCAGACACACGCACCTGTGCGTTGGCCACAGGAGCGCCCTTGTCTAATGTGGTGACCCACGCCACGGCATTCTCGCGGCCGAGCTTGAAGTGCACCCCCAGATTGGTCACCAGGGCCGAGGTGCGGACCACCATTGTGCGGGCGCTGCCGTGGCGTTCGTCCAGCAGCGAGGCGCCCAGTTTTTGTGAAGTGATTTCGACGACATGAAAGCCTGCGGACAATGGGATTCCCACGACTTCAAATGGCCGGGGGTCGTTGCTGGCGGGCTTGGGCAGGTCCAGGGTCTTGACGTCCGTCTGACCCTGCAACAGCGAGACCATGCGAGATTGCACCTGATCCCGGTCATATGTTTCGAGCGACTTGGGCAGCGGCCCTTTGACATCCTTGCTGGCAAAACGGCGCGACACCGTGAAGTTGTCGTAGCGCTGCACTTTCAGAAACCACTGGATGATGTCGGCGTCTGTGCCGGGCCTCAACGTGCTGACCTTGCCGTTGTCGGCGGCACGCTTGGACGGCTCGACCGTGAGCCCCTGGGTCGCCAGCGCAGACTCCACGTTGCGCAATGTTACCGGCAACAGGGCCACACCGTTGGGCTCGGCAAAGCGTTCCACAATGCCAAATGGTGCAGCGGCGAATTTGGCCAATGGCGGCATGGGGCCGGTGGTCACCATGAGCGGAAAGCTGTCGGCGTTGCGCAGGCTGCGCCCGGATGCATCCTTGAAGCCCTTAGGAATTTCCAGCGTGAAGCGGGTCTGCTCTGCAAAGATGGCGTTGAAACCCACGCCATTGGCCACGTGGTCTTCGTCCGTTGAGGCGTTGCCATCGTTGTCGGTTGTGGGTTTGTAAGTCTCCTTGTCCGACTTCAGGCGTATGCCCTGTAGCAGTTTGGCCGACACCGGCGCATTGAAACTCAGACGCATGGGGCGTATTGGCAGACAGGCGCTCTGCGCGTTTTCGCGCTCGCAGCTGAAGGTGGCCGCAAAGGGCTCGCGCACCTGAAAGTCGAAGCGTTTTTCGACCGTGTTGGCCACGCCGTTGGAGTTGCCGCCGCTGGCCGGTGTACTGACACCCTTGCCATAGACCAACTGTACTTTGGCCGACGGACTAAGCTGGCGGTTGCAGGCCAGTGTCACGACGCTCAAAGGTTCTCTGGCGGCCGCCGTTTCCAGCCCCTGGGCCTTGAGTAGGGCCGTGCGGTCATTTCCATCGATGAGCCGAATGGCCACCCGTTCACCCAGACCTTCGACCGAACACCACACATTGGCCTGGACACTGGCCAGGGTGGCCGGGCCATTCAGGCGCAGCGTGAAGAATTGTTCTTCGTCAATACGGCTACCCGCGTAGGGCCGGGTGCTTTGCACATACGGACCACCGGTGTTGAACCTGTAACTGCTGGTGCCTGTCAGTTCGACCCCTTTGGGTGACTTGAATCCTGCGCGAACCTGCAGGCTGCACGACACACCAGGGGGCAGGTCATTCTCAAATTCATAGGCCCAACTGCGATCCGTTATCCATCGGCCCGAACCTTTGGTTACCTGTGCATCACTGCAGCTTAAGCTCAGCGGCGCCTCGGCCTTGGGGTCGCCAAAGTTGACGGCACTGTCATCAAACTTGGTCACCACCTGGCGAACCCGGGCGATCTCTCCTTGTGGCGAGACGCTAACGATCTGGATGGCGTGCGCCTGCAAGGCCACAGCGGCTAACAGCGCTGCACATGTTTTTACGACGGTGTTGACCACAAAGGCTCCTCCTGTGAATCGGCGAGCGTAGCCGATTTGGAGCCGGGGACCAAGCCGGTTAACCCGGGCTGCTATTCGAGGCCATATCGGGTCCACAGCCCCTTCAGGGCGCCGCTGGTCTGCATCCGGTCGAGCAATGATTCCAGTTCCGCAACGGTCGGTTTGGTGTTCTTCCTCACCAGAACCGTATGGGCGTATGTCTGGTCATAGCGCTCGGAAACCAGCAGCTTGGCAGCCACCTGCGGATTCTTGATCAGATAGCCTTTTAGGTACGATTTGGTGATCACCGCCACGTCGCCCCGCGCAGCCAACAGGTTGCGAAGGCTGATTGCGTTGTCCGCGCTGAACGTGATTTTGTATTTCTGCGCCAGTATTGCAGGGTCGGCTTCAAAGTTGGCAAATCCATAGTGGTAGCCAGTCGTTGCCAGCAGGTGCTTGTCTTCCAGTGTTTGAAAGTATTCCTGGCCTCTAGCGGGCTCGCTGCGGGCTACATACACTTCACCATCGCCATGCAAGAAAACTTTGGTGGCGCTGACGGATTTGGGGTCCCAGCCCCATTTGATATTCTCGAAGAACATGACGTTGAATGATCCGTCGGCCATGTCCCGGTAGCGGCGGTTGGCTGAAGTACTGACCAGTTGAAACTGGTAGTCCTTTTGAAATGCATTCATGGCATGGACCAGATCGGCTGTCAATCCTCCAGACGGATCCACAAAGGGCAGGAAAGGGTAGACCCCGACGTTAACCCGCTCCGCGGCCCAGGCGTGGCTTGCCCCCAGCCCCCACGGAGCGATCAGAAGCAACAGCAGCCGGACCGTCCGTACCGCCTTACAAACCCGATTTTTCCATGCCATTTTTTTTGTATATCCGGTCCAGGGTTCCGTTGGCCTTGATGATCTCCAGCCCCTGGTTGAACGCACCGATGATTTCCTTCGCCTTAGGGTTTTGCAGACCGGCTGTGACGTACAGGGGGTTGACCGACAGCGGTATTTTGACGAATTCGATTGCGTTCAGTGCGGCAGGGTCTTCAGTCCCGATGATAGAGCGGGCCACGATCTCGTCCTCCAGCGTCAGGTCCAGTCGATCGCGCAACAGCTTCTTGATGTTCGTCATCAGGTCTTTTCCATTGTCCCGCTCGAACGCGCTCGATGCTGTGAAGGCATCGCCGTAGCCATAGCCCAGCACCACCCCAATGCGCTTGCCGCCCAGGCTTGCCAGACCGTGGAATTCGAAAGGATCGCCTTTGCGCTTGATAAAGCGCACGTTGCCCACGGCATAGGGCATGCTGTAGAGCAGCACCTTGAGTCGCGCGTCGGTGCGCCAGGTGAAGGGCAAGATGTCGTAGGTTCCATTCTTGACACCGGCCTCCGCACGGGCCCACGGCACATACTCCATCGTCACTTCGTGTCCCTGGGTCTTGTACGCCGCCCGGATAATTTCCAGGCCGAGTCCACCGTCGGGGTTTTTCGGATCACCAAAGGGAGGGTAGGGGTCGCCCGCGGCCGTGATCGTCATGGTTTGACCCACCACCGCCAAGCCGGCCAGACACGCCGCAACATACCAGGCGTTCAGTTTCATTCGCATCTCCAACGACGTTATGTGGCAAGTCACCCAGTTCTGGTGCCGCATGACTGGAATGGCCTTTTTTTCAAACTTTGGCAGCATCCATTCCCCCTGTCAAGCCAATCAGACAAAATCACCCGATGCGCGCTTTCTATAGTGACCAGTTTGTACTTCCACTGCCTGAGGGACACCGTTTTCCGATGGCCAAGTACGCCATGCTGCGCGACCAACTGGCCAGCGTGTTGCCGGCCGTTCAGATGTTGCAGGCACCGCGGGCCACTGATGGTGAATTGGCTTATGCGCACACACCGGCCTATGTGAGCGCGATCGCCGAGGGCACGGCGGAGCCAGCGGTAATGCGTGAAATTGGTTTTCCGTGGAGCGAAGCCATGGCCGAGCGAGCGCGCCGATCGGTCGGTGCCACCATTGCAGCAGCAAGGACTGCACTACAGGAGGGAATAGCGGCCAATCTGGCCGGCGGCACCCACCACGCCTACGCCGACAAGGGCGGTGGCTTCTGCGTCTTTAACGATGTGGCAGTCGCGGCGCGCGTGGTGCAAGCGGAATGGAGCCGGGAGCGTACGTCGGTTGGCGCCCATCGTCCTCCACTCAAAATAGCGGTGATTGACCTCGATGTGCACCAGGGCAATGGCACGGCGCACATCTTCCAGGGCGACGACAGCGTGTTTACGCTGTCATTGCATGGCGAGAAAAATTTCCCGTTTCGCAAGGAAGCTAGCGATCTTGACGTGCCGCTACCCGATGGCTGCACGGACGTGCCCTATCTGATGGCCCTGGACACTGCGCTGGACGCATTGTCCGTGCGCTTCAAGCCGGACTTGGTCTTCTTTTTGGCGGGGGCAGATCCCTTCGAGGGCGATCGCCTGGGTCGTCTCAAGCTGTCGGTGGATGGTATGCAGCGCCGTGATCAACGCGTGTTTGAATGGTGCCGGTCACAACGCTTTCCACTGGTCTTGCTGATGGCCGGTGGGTATGGCGTTCGCATTGAAGAGACGGTGCAGGTTCAAGTCAACACCTACCGTCTGGCGCTGGACCACTGGAATCGCTGGTGATAGCGTATCGGCCATGTCCCATATCCTCATCGTCTACTCCACCACCGACGGTCACACTCGGCGGATTTGCCAGCGCCTGCAAGCCGTAATGGAGTGCAGCGGGCAGCGCGTCACGCTGGTGCCGGTGGAGCAGGTATCCACCTGTGCGCTGGAAGCCTTCGACACCATTGTGGTTGGTGCCAGCATCCGTTACGGCAAGCACTCGCGCTTGGTGCATGACTTTGTGCAAAGCAATGCCGCGTTGCTTGTCAGCAAGCCCAACGCGTTCTTCAGCGTCAACGTGGTGGCCAGAAAGCCGGACAAGAACCTGCCAGCAACCAACCCGTATCTGCAGAAGTTCCTGCGGCAAATCGCCTGGCAACCCCGGCTGCTGGCTGTGTTTGCCGGCAAGATCAATTACCCGGTGTACAAGCCACTGGACCGTCTGATGATCCGGCTCATCATGTGGATGACCCACGGGCCGACCGGGCGCGACGCAGTGGTGGAGTTCACCGACTGGTCACAGGTGGAGGCCTTTGGCCATGCCATTGCTGCGATGCAGCCCGTTCAATGAATAAACAGGCCACTAGCCCTCGTGAAATAAGGCATGATCGCTACTAATAGAGTAGCAAATTAGGCTGACTGACGCGCCGATTCCATGGCCTCCTGGGGCGTCTCGTAAATGTGGGCCGCCAGGCCACGGCTCTCCAGCGCCTCGCCCAGCTTGAGGCGCATGAAGGCGCTGGTGGTGTAGCGAGACACATCGGTGTAGTACTTGTCAGTCACTTCCTTCACCATGGCCGAGTAGTCGTCCACCACCGCCTCGTCGATCTGGAAGTTGTCGTAGTTCACCACCACCAGAATCTTCTTGCCGATGGGGACGCACAGCTCTTCGGCGGCGTGGCGGATGTCTTCCACGTCTTTCTTGCTCGTCACGCGTAGTCCCTGGAAGTTGTAATACGCTGTGCCCTTGGCGGCGTCGTATTGCATACGATCTACCAGGCTGATGGACAGCAGGGTGTCGTTGAGTTGCATGGCATCGGGCAGGAAAATGCGCGCATCCATGGGTTGTGGGTTGTTGATGACGGGCTTGAAGTCCATGTGCGCCAGGATGTCCCTCTCGATTTCAATGCCGGGCGCAACCTCGATCAGTTCCAGCCCGCCGGGCGAGAGCTTGAACACGCAGCGCTCGGTCACGTACAGCACGTTTTGACCGGTGCTGGACGCATACGGTCCGCTGAAGGTGACTTGCTCAATCTTGTTGACAAACTTGCGTGCACGCCCCTCCTGCAGGATGGTGACTTTGCCGTCTGCCACCTTGACCTTGAGCCCGCCCGCCGTGAACGTGCCGACAAAGACCACGGTTCGGCTATTCTGGGTGATATTGATAAAGCCACCGGCACCGGCGAGCTTCGGCCCAAAGCGGCTTACATTGATGCTGCCATTGGCGTCGCACTCGGCCAAGCCGAGGCAGGCCAGATCCAGGCCGCCACCGTCGTAGAAGTCGAACTGCTGGTTCATGTCCACCACGGCATCCGGGTTGGTGGCCGCGCCAAAGTTAACGCCGGAGGCCGGCATGCCGCCGATCACGCCAGGTTCGGCAGTCAGCGTCATGTACTTGAGAATCTTTTCCTCGTTGGCCACCGCCGCCACACCTTCGGGCATGCCGATACCCAGGTTCACCACCGCGTTGGGCAGCAGCTCGAAGGCAGCCCGCCGCGCAATCACCTTGCGCTCATCCAGCGGCATCGGTGCAATCGCGTCCAGCGGCACCCGCACCTCGGCCGAGAAGGCCGGGTTGTAGGCGCCATTGAGGTTTTGCGGATGGTTTTCCGGCGAGGCCACTACCACGCAGTCCACCAGAATGCCCGGTACCTTGACCCGGCGCGGGTTCAACGAGCCGCGTTCAGCAATGCGCTCGACCTGGGCAATGACAAAACCGCCGCTGTTCTTGGTGGCCGTGGCAATGGCCAGCATGTCCTGCGTCAGTGTTTCGCGCTCCATGGTGATGTTGCCTTCGGCGTCCGCGCTGGTGCCGCGAATAAAGGCAACAGAGATCGGCTGCGTCTTGTAGTACAGCAGCTCCTTGCCACCCAGGTTGATGACGCTGACCAGGTCTTCGGTGGTCTTGCTGCCAATCTTGCCGCCTTCCAGGCGCGGGTCCACGAAGGTGCCAAGCCCCACCTTGGACACGGTGCCCGGCAGGCCGCATGCGGTGTCACGAAACATATGTGAGATCACCCCCAGCGGCAGGTTGTAGGCCTCGACCTTGCTCTCCAGGGCCAACTTGCCGATCTGCGGCACCAGACCGTAGTGCCCGCCGATGACGCGCTTCAACATGCCTTCATGCGCCAGGTGGTTGATGCCACCGGTTCCACCGTCGCCAGGACCACCGCCGAACAATAACGTCAGGTTGCGCGGCGTGGCAGTTTCCAGAAAGCGTTTCTCCAGCGCCAGGATAAGTTCCACGGGCACGCCATTGCTGCCAAAGCCCGCGCAGCACAGGGTGTCACCGTCGCGCAGGATTGCAATGGCTTCGGCCGCGGATACAACTTTCTTTCTCATGGAACTTCCCTTTTTTGCAATAGTGAATATGGGTGCGAGTGCTCGGTTCATGCTAGCACCGGCGGAGAGGCATAAGCTTGAGCCTGGTCAAGGCTGAATCAACCGATGCACGCTTTCTACAGTGACCAGTTTGTACTTCCACTGCCTGAGGGACACCGATTTCCCATGGCCAAGTACGCCATGCTGCGCGACCAACTGGCCAGCATGTTGCCGGCCGTCCAGTTGTTGCAGGCACCGCAGAGCCAGCGGTACTGCGTGAAATCGGTTAGGGGGATGACAGTGTGTTCACGCTGCCACTGCACGGCGACAGGAACTCTCCGTTCCGCAAAGAGGCCAGCGACCTCGATGTCCCGCTGCCCGATGGCTGTGGTGATGCGGACTATCTGGCCGCACTGGACAACACGCTGACGATGCAGGGCATGCAGTCACGCGAACAGCGCGTGTTCGACTGGTGCCACGCCCGCCGCCTGCCGTTGGTGCTGATGATGGCCGGAGGCTATGGGGTGCGCATTGAAGAGCCTGTCGCGGTGCAGGTCAATACGTATCGGGTGGCGCTGGACTTTTGGCGGCGTTGGGGGAATGGGTAGCAGCGAAGTGCTTGCAATAACTTTGGCCTGTAGCCCTCGCAGAATATGCGCATGTAGCTATTAAATCAGTAGCAATTTCCGTCCAAAGGCGTCAGGACGATTCAGAGACTCAAGGCATCAAATCCGCCACCCCATCCCATGCCTCCGGTGCCAGTCTGCCTTCAAAGCGGGCAACCACCTGACCCTGGGCATTGACCAGCAAGGTCAGGGGCAGCTTGGCAGGCGCAGGCAGAGTAGCGTCCTGCCGCACCGCAAACAGTCCCTTGGGCGGTGACTGGGTTTGCCCGAGTATGCGTTCGTAGGCCTGCCAGTCTGCGGGGTTGCGGTCCACGTTGACGGTGACCAGGGCAAAAGTCTTGTCGCGCCAGCCGGCCAGGTTGGCGCGCAACTCGGGCAGGCTGTCGCGGCAGACGGCGCAGGCGGTAGACCAGAAAAAGACGATGGAGACCTTGCCGCGCAGGCGCTCCTGCGAGGCAAACTGTTCTCCAGCCAGGTTGGTGGCTTGCAGCGCTAGCGGCGCTGAGGCGGTTGACTGGGCATGGGTCATGCCGGCCAGGCACAGCATGGCGAGCAGGGGCAGGGCTTTCAATCGTTGGGAGATGTGCATGGCAATGGGCGACTCACGAAGTGGATTCCCCATTGGTCGTTGGAGCCCGTCATTTCTTACAGGTCAATGCGTCCATGGCCAATACTCTTGGCTCTATAAAATCACACGCATTCGGGTTACAAGGGGAGCCAGAGGCTATGGGTGGCTCTGCCAACTACGCTCCCAACCATTCATCCCAACGATTAAGCCTCCCATGCCCATCAGTCTGTACGAAGCATCCATACCCGTCTTCTTGCGCTATCTCGTCCGTTTGGACGGGCTGATTGATGCAGCCCAATCGCACGCGAATGGTCACCGTATCGATGTATCCAGTCTTTTTCGGGCATCCATTGCGCCGGACATGCTGCCGTTCGAGACGCAGGTAGTGATCGCTTGCAACTTCGCGCTGCGTGCGTGTTTTCCGCTGGTCGGAAAACCCATTCCGCCGTATGGCGAATTTCCAGTTACTGCCAAAGGGCTTCATCAGCGCATTGCGTACGTCGTTGGACTACTCAGAACGATCCACGCAGACGAATTTGAAGGGCGAGAGGCTGCTGTTCTGGAAAGCCAGGCTGGACAGGCGCTTGTCGCACTCCAGGCGCCAGAGTTTCTGCTGCAGTACGCGCTGCCCAACTTCTTCTTTCATGTCACCGCGGCCTATGCCATCCTTCGTGGCCAAGGCGTCGCCGTTGGAAAGGAGCATTTTGATGGTTTCCACGCCTACGGACCAGGGGTCTGATACTCATTCTGGCCTGTAGCCCTCGCGGAATATGATTAAGTTGCTATGAAAGTAGTAGCAATTGCCCTCAAGAGGCGGTAGTGCAGGGACGCCTACTGCGAATCCGACTCGCGAATCTTCTTGCGGATGAAGGCGTGAAAGCCGAAGGCCAAGCCCAGGGATATGACCGATACGGCCATTGCAACCAGCCCGTAGTCGGTGGTGAACAAATCCAGAAACAGTTGCATGAACGCCCTCTTGGTTTGGGAGTGGTCAAATTCTAGCGGGCGCCTCGCACAGCTTGTGGGGTCTATAAAATCACATACAGCGGCTGCACCAAGTTGATGCCAGCCCAAACCCCGCATTGGAGTGCCCATGACGCCCGAGCAACAGCAATTTCACCAGAAGACCCGCTGGCTTCGGCCTTACACGCGGTGGGCTGCCGGGTTTTCAATTTCCACCGCGGCCTGGTTGCCAGCGGCGATACGCAATTTCCCTTTGAAAGTCGTCAAGCAGATTCTGGTGCGGTACCAGAAGAACACGCATTCGGGGTGCAAGGGCTGTTAGGGGCTATGGGCAGTTGTGTTGGTGCGTTGCGCTCCTGTGCGCGCGCTCGGCTGGCGGACCGGGCATCCGTTCCCTGACCCACGCTCGCGGGCTGAGGCCTCTGGTTTGCAGGCGTTGCGTCTTCAACACCTTGGCTGGTGCGCCTGCTTTGTGGCTGCCGCGAATGGGGCCGATGAACGGACGCCCGGCCCGCCAGCCGGGGGCGTGTTTGGGGCGGAAGTGGTTATTTCAGGCCTGGGTTGGATGCACTAGAGTGATGCATTTGTTCAATCGCATCGGATTCAAATGAACATCGTCTATCGCATCACTTATCCGAACGGCAAGATCTATGTCGGGCAAGATAGAACAAACAGTATCAATTACTTTGGTAGTGCCTCGGACGCGTTGATCGCGAAGGACTTCACTCCCCAACAGCGTAAGAGCTTCACGGTTACGCGGGACATCCTCTGGCAGTCTGAAACAGCATCGCGTGCTGAAGTCACTCAAGTGGAAATTGAACACATTCTTCGACTACGCTCGAACGACCCAATTGTTGGTTACAACCAGTGGCCATCATTTCATTCCACTTAGTGCTTGCAGTGAAATCGAATTGTTCTGGCAAAGCTCTCAGCACTTAGATGCCCGCTATCCGCCTGAAGCGAAAGCCTGTCAATCACGCCCTCCCATTCACCACCGAAGGCGGGTGGTGTGGCTTGCGGGCGCAGGCTCCATTCGCGGTTGCAGCAGAGCCCGCCTGGAGCAAGTTCCAGCCCATAGCCGCAAGAGACAATATCGCCATGGCCAAAAGAGATCACGTTTCCGAAACCCCCGCCACCCAGCTGCTCAAGGCAAACAAGGTGGCCTACACCGAGCACCCCTACGAATACCTGGAACACGGTGGCGCCCAGCACAGCGCGCAGGTGCTGGGGTTTGATCCCTTTGCTGTGGTGAAGACGCTGGTGATGCAGGACCAGGATGCCAAGCCCCTGCTGGTGCTGATGCATGGCAATCGCAAGGTGTCCACCAAGAACCTGGCCCGCCAGATTGGGGCCAAGTCGGTCGAGCCCTGCGCGCCTGAAGTGGCCAACCGGCACAGCGGCTATCTGGTGGGCGGCACCTCGCCGTTCGGCACACGTCGGGCCATGCCGGTGTATATCGAAGAAAGTATTTTGGCCCTGCCCAAAATTTTGATCAATGGCGGACGGCGCGGCTATCTGGTGGGCATTGCGCCCGATGTGTGTGTGCAGTTGCTGGCGGCAAAGCGGGTACAGTGCGCACTGGCTGATTGATTGAACTCAGGAGAACTGGTTTTGGATTCCCTCGTCGCTTTTTATCCCTTGCTGGCCGTCGTGGCCGCGTATCTGGTGGGCTCGTTGTCGTTTGCCGTCATCGTCAGCCGCACCATGGGCCTGAACGATCCTCGCACCTATGGCAGCAAAAACCCCGGCGCCACCAATGTGCTGCGCTCCGGCTCCAAGGCCGCCGCGGTGGTGACCCTGTTGCTGGATGCCCTCAAGGGCTGGTTGCCGGTGATGCTGGTCAAGTGGTATGGCGCTGCTTACGGGCTGGGCGATGGCACCGTGGCCCTGGTGGGGCTGGCCGCCTTTGTCGGCCACCTGTTTCCGGTGTTCTTCCGCTTTGAGGGCGGCAAGGGCGTGGCAACGGCGCTGGGTGTTCTGGTTGCCACCAGCTGGATCCTGGGGCTGGCCACGGGTGCGACCTGGCTGATCATTGCCTACTTCTTCCGCTATTCGTCGCTCGCGTCCCTGGTGGCCGCGGTGTTTGCGCCGGTGTACTACATCTTTGGCGACGGTGTTGCCTGGGCCATGGACAAGAACATCGTGTTCTCCACCACCGTCATGTCGTTGATGCTGATTTGGCGCCATTCCGAAAACATTTCGCGCTTGGTCAAGGGCACCGAATCCAAGCTGGGAAGCAAGAAGAAAGCTTGATTTTCGGCGGACGCCCGGGGGCGATTATTCTTGTCCTGCGTAGGCGCCCAGGCGCAGGATTTGAAAATGGTTGAGGCGGGCCCTAACGGCAGACGCAGGCAGGGCAGATTTGATTTTGGGTTTGTAGTCCGCCGTCGCATGCAGGCGCGGGCTGGGTATCAACTCACCGTTGGTCTTGGCGATGATGGCAACGTAGGGATGGTTTTGCAGACTGCTGCGCCGCAAGACCACGGCCGTTTCGTCATTTTCCAGCCGCACATACGTGCCCGGTGGACAAAGGCCCACGGCGCGCACCAGTGCGTGACCGACCTCGTCAGTCTTGGCCGACGCGTTGGCAATCACTGAGCGCGCTGATTCGGTGGCGCTTCGGCCAGCACGAGAACCCCGGGGGCTGATCATGGCCGCGTAGCGGTCCACCACTTTCAGGATGCGGGTGAGTCGGGTGGCCGGTGGCGCCGTGCGCAGGTCGATCTTGTCCAGCGCATCGTCATGGTGGCCGGAAACAATGTCCAGCCATTGGGCGTCCACCACACCCAGATTGGCCAGCATCAAGGCGCCCTTGACCGCGTGGGCTCGAATCGCGTCCTGTTGTACCGCACTGGGCCTTTCGACCTGCGTGGCTAACGCATCCTGCATGGCGGTCATCGCAATATTCATGGTCAATGCCGCGTGCACCAGACTGTCGCGCTCGGCGCGGGGGATGTTCAATTCACCCGCAATCAGGTGGCACAGGACGGCACACACCAAGGAGTGCGATGCGCTGTAGCCTACCGGTGAATTGCTGGCCAGCTGGAACAGCAAATACAGCCCCACATCGGGGTCGCGCTGCAGCAGACCCTGCATCCACCGGTCGTACTGCAAAACCCGGTGGGCAAACTGCTGGGTGCTGTCGGGGCTGCCCAGAATGATGCCCAGGCCCGACTCCAGGTCCGACCACAGGGCCAGCAGGTCTTCGTATTCGTTTTCGCTCTGGATGCTCACGGCAGATCTTCAATAGCGTTTTTCCAGCACCATCTGGTCATTGGCACGGGTCATTTGAAAATGGGTCAGAAAACTATTGCCCAGCAACACCATGGGCATGGAGCCTGAGGACACGATGCCATCCACGCCGTGCACTACGACATCACCGACGCGGACCGAACTCAGTTTGACAAGCCAGCCGGGTATGACGCCATTGGCGGTGCTCATCTGGATCATTTGTCCGGATTTGTAGTCCAGCCCCATGCGCTGGGCTTCGTGGACGCTCATCGATACCGTAGTGGCGCCGGTGTCTACCACCATGTTGGTGGACTTCCCGTTGATCTGGCCCAACGTAAAAAAGTGGCCGCCGCCGCCCGCAGTTAACACGATTCGGTTGCCACTGGCCCCAGTACCCGTGCCGCTACCTACGCTGGCAGGCGCATCGCCCACGCGCAGCGTGTGTTGCTTGCCCGCGATCTCCACGACGGCCTGGTCGCCCTGCGTGGACACAATCTTTACACCCTTGTAGGTGTCGCCCACGGCCACTGTCTTGGGCGCGCCGCCGTCAACGATGACCAGTGCCCTGCCACCCAGCATGCCCGACAGGCCCACGGTTTGCGCCATAGCCACCGGGCTGAAGGCCCAGACCAGGGCCAGGGCATGGGCGAGCAGGGCCTTGGTCATCAGTCGCGGAAGTTGTTGAAGCTCAGGGGCAAGTCGGCAATGTCCTTTCGGATCAGTGCCATGGCGGCCTGCAGGTCGTCGCGCTTGGCACCGGTGACCCGTACCGCGTCGCCCTGGATGGCGGCCTGCACCTTGATCTTGCTGTCCTTGATCAGGCGCTGGATCTTTTTCGACACTTCGGTTTCGATGCCATTGCGCACCTTGATGACAACCTTGACCTTGTCGCCACCCATCTTTTGCACGTCGCCCTTGTCCAGAAAGCGCACATCCACTTCCTGTTTGGTCAGCTTGTTGCGCAGCACGTCTTCGATCTGGTCGAGCTGGAATTCGGCGTCGCCAATGAGGGTTATTTCCTTGTCCTTGAGCGCGATGCTGGCCGAAGTTCCTTTGAAATCGAAGCGGGTGGTGATTTCTTTGGTGGTGTTGTCCACCCCGTTTTTGACTTTGGACAATTCTGCTTCGCAGACGGTATCAAATGAAGGCATGATTTTGTAGACTGGTAAGTAGGGTTGGCGCACCCGAATGCGACAATCCTTCCATGTTAGTCGAGAAAAACGTCCCACTCCAGCCCTTTAACACCTTCCACATCGTTGCCAAGGCGCAGGCGTTGGTGCGCATCACCCAGGAGTCCGATGTCCTGGCCGTGCTGGCCGATCCCGAGTGGGGCGCTACGCCGAAGTTTGTGCTGGGTGGCGGCAGCAATATTGTGTTGACCGGCGATGTCAAGCCCCTGGTGCTCAAGGTCGAAGTGAAGGGGCGGCGACTGGTGAGCGAAACCGCCAAAGCCTTCATCGTGGAAGCCGGGGCCGGCGAGGTCTGGCACGATTTTGTGGCCTGGACGTTGGCGCAGGGCTATCCGGGTCTGGAAAACATGGCGCTCATCCCTGGTACGGTGGGGGCCTCGCCCGTGCAAAACGTGGGCGCGTATGGTGTGGAACTGCAGGACCGCTTTGAGTCTCTGGATGCCATGGATCTGCAAACTGGCCAGGTCTTCACCCTCAACGCCGCCCAGTGTGCCTTTGGCTACCGCGACTCGGTGTTCAAGCACGGCGGCACTGTTCAACGCGGTGTGCACCAGACCATGGGCCTCAAAGACCGCGCCCTGATTCTGCGGGTGAAGTTTGCGTTGCCCAAGGCGTGGAAACCCGTGCTGGGCTACGCCGACATCGAGAAGAAGATGGCCGAGCATGGCTGCACCACACCCGCAGCGCAGCAGATTTTTGACTGGGTATGCGCCGTGCGCCGTGCCAAGTTGCCAGATCCGGCGGTGATCGGCAACGTGGGTAGCTTCTTCAAGAATCCGACCGTGACGCCCGAGCAATGTGCCGACATCATCGCTCGCGATCCCAAGGTGGTCCACTACCACCTGGCCGATGGCGCCATCAAGCTGGCCGCGGGCTGGCTGATCGATTCGTGTGGCTGGAAGGGCAAGTCCGTGGGGCAGGCCGGTGTTTTTGAAAAGCAGGCGCTGGTGCTGGTCAACCGGGGCGCGGGGACCGATGGCAATGGCGCTACGGGAGGCGAGGTCATGACGTTGGCCAAAGCCATCCAGACCAGTGTGTATGAACGCTTTGGCATCTTGCTGGAGCCCGAACCGGTGGTGGTCTAGTATGAAAAATGTAGTGGTGTTGGGTGGTGCCGGTTTTGTCGGCGCCCATGTGTGTGAAAAACTGGTTCGCCATGGCTACAACGTCACGTTGCCCACTCGCCGGCGCAGCAATGCCCGGCACCTGCAGCACCTGCAGGCCGTGACGATTCTGGAAGTGGACGTGCACGATGAACAAGCGCTGACCGGTGTACTGCAGGGGCACGATGCTGTGGTCAACCTGATCGCCATCCTGCACGGCAGCCCGGCCGCCTTTGACAAGGTGCATGTGGTGTTGCCGCAAAAACTGGTGCGTGCGTGCCAGGCACAGCAGATCCGTCGGCTGGTGCACATCAGCGCACTGGGCGTCAGCGATACGCGTCCGGGTGCTGCACCATCCGAATACCTGCGCAGCAAGGGCCGGGGCGAAGAGGTGCTGGAGCGCGCCGCACGCGAGATGGCGCTGGAGCTGACCATCCTGCGGCCCAGCGTGATTTTTGGCGCCGAAGACAAGTTCTTGAACCTGTTTGCCCGGCTGCAAAAAGTGTTTCCCGTCATGCCGCTGGCCGGTGCCCACGCCCGGTTTCAGCCAGTGTGGGTGGAGGATGTGGCGCTGGCCGTGGTGCGCAGTCTGGAGCAGCGCATCCTGCCGAAGGCAGACGGCCCCGCCGTGCGTGTGCTGGAAGCTTGCGGCCCCGATGTGCTGACCCTCAAGGAACTGGTGCAGTTGGCGGCGCGGCTCAGTGGCATCAAAGAAGGGCGCGGCCGGCCGGTGATTGCGCTGCCCGACTGGATGGGGCGCTTGCAGGCGAGACTGATGGAACTGGCGCCGGGTGAACCGCTGATGAGCCGCGACAACCTCGACTCCATGAAAGTCGACAACGTGGCGACGGGCCAGGTGCCTGGCCTGCAGGCACTGGGCATCACACCAGCAGCGCTCGCCCCCATCGCGCGGGACTACCTCACGCAGCAGGGCAGCGAACAGGGCTTGCTGGGCCTGCGAAAGCATGAGCACCGCGATACAACCAAAACCTGAACATGCCGGCCACCGAACTCGTCGTCACCTCAGCGGGCAGCGTGGGGGGCAAAGAACTGCTGATCCCCACCGGCCCGCCCGGGATCACGTACCCGCACCTTCAGGACTGGGTCACCGCCAAGCTCAAGGCCAAGACACCGGTGAAAGACATCAGCACCCGGGTGCTGGTAAAGGGCATCAAGCAGTGGGCTGCCTTTGAGGAAAAGGCTGGGGCCAGGACTGTTCGGACGGTCTTCAAAATCACCTGATGAAAGCCTTTGGCCCACTATCTAGCCTCTGCACGGCGGACTATTGCAATGTTGTAAACGAACTTAAGTGCTGTGGCTCAGAATAAAGGACTTGAGGGCGGGATACGTCTGTTCGTGCCAACGGTGACCGCTGAAGATTCCGTAGTGACCTGCTTCTTTGACTTCCAGATGCTGGTGTAGAGCTTCAGGTATGCCGCTGCACATCGTATGCACTGCCGTGGTCTGGCCGGCTCCGGTAATGTCATCGAGCTCGCCCTCGACCGAGAAAACGGCGGTGGTGGTGATGTCCTGTGGTCGCACGCGCTCCGACTTCCCATTCACACCTCTGACCTCCCATGTTCCTTTGGCCAGACTATATTCTTGGAACACCACCTTGATCGTGTCCAGGTAAAAATCGGCGTCCATGTCCAGCACCGCGTTGTATTCATCGTAGAAATCACGGTGGGCTTGTGCACCGACGTCATCGCCCTTGACCAAGTCTTTGAAGTAGTCCACATGGTGCTGGGCGTGGCTATTGGGGTTCATGGCTACAAAGCCGGTGTGCTGCAAGAATCCTGGGTATACGCGGCGACCGGCTCCCTCGCAGTTGGCGGGGACTCGGTAAATCACATTATTCTCAAACCAGTCGTAACTCTTGCTGGTGGCAAATTCGTTGACAGAGGTAGGTGACTTGCGGGCATCTATCGGGCCACCCATCATGGTCATGCTCAAAGGGGTCGTTTCGCCCCGGCTGGCCATCAAGGAAACAGCGGCCAAGACCGGCACGGTTGGTTGGCACACGCTGACTACATGGCAATTGCCATATTCGCCTTGCAAGTGGCGGACAAATTCCTGCACGTAGTTGACATAGTCATCCAGGTGGAACTCGCCGTCTTCGATGGGAATCAGGCGGGCATTTTTCCAGTCGGTAATGAACACCTGGTGATCCTGGACCAGGGTCTTTACGGTATCGCGCAAAAGCGTGGCATAGTGGCCCGACAAGGGTGCCACGACCAGTACCACGGGCTGACTCTTTAGGCGAATCAGGGTGGGGACACTATTCATATAGCGCTCAAAGCTGAGCAACCGGCAAAAAACCTTGTCCATTTCAACGTGTTCGTGGATGACCACGTTCACGCCATCGATGTCCACACTGTCGATGTTGAATTCTGGTTTTTTGTAGTCCTTGCCTAACCGATGCAGCAGCTCGTAGCCCGCAGACAGGTTCTTGGTTAGCGGGTTTTGCCCGAGCATGGACCAAGGGCTTGCGTAAGCCTTGGAAGCCGAATGTGCAAAGTTTGCGAGGGGCCTTTTTAGAGCGCGTTGGTTTTCGTGAAATTGGTAAAGCATAGACTGCAACTATAAGGGTAAACCCTAGTCGCAAATCATCGATTCGTGTGACAGTTTTGTGACTGTTGTTATCAGTCCCATCACCTCTTCAATCTCCCCCTACAGCACGTTGGTGGGCACTTGGTTGTCGTGTTGCGCCGACAGAATTCACCCCATGGTTGTCAGTTGGACTACATCCTTCGACGATTGCTAAAGACTTCATTGTGCCGAGCTTCAGAGCTGCACAATGACAGCATCAAGTTGCAGCGCCTTGATCTTTTCCACGGCGGCTTGCGCATCGGTCTTGCTGCGGTACGGACCCACCCGGACCCGGATCTGGCGGCCCTTGGTGGACTTCAGTTCTTTTAACACGGAGGGCAACTGGGCCTCCAGCAATTTGGCATGGGCACTGGCCGCGTTCTCGGGGATGGAAAACAGGCCGACATTGATGAAATACGGTTTGTCGGAGGCGTCGGCGGTGGTCACAGACGATGCTTTGCGTTTGGGCGCTTCGGTGGTGAAAGATGGTTGCGCCTTTTTGGTGCGAACTACGGTCGGCTCCGCTTCCTTCTTGTCGCGCTCAGCCTTTGCCGGAGCGCTGGCCTTGGTGTCCGCCTTCGGCGTCGCGTTTTGCGAGGCTTTGTTGGTGCTGGCTTTAGGTTCGGGTTTGCTGGCCGGGGCCGGTATTGTTGCGACGGCCATCGGCGCTGACGCCACCGGGGCTGGCGCAGAGGCGGGCAGGGATGTCGATGCTGCGGCGACCGGTGCAGAGGCGGTGGGAGCCGCCGGTGCGGATGCAGCGGACGCTGTGGCCATGGGCGCTGTAGGTGCGGATGCCGTTGCCGACGCCACCACAGTGGCATCGCTGGCTGAAATAGCTGGTGTGGGTGGCAAGGCAGGCGGCGCAGTGAGGTCCGTGGTCTTTCCCACGGCCACCTGACCGGCTTCGAGTGCGCCATGTGGCATGACGGCCAAGTTGCTTAGCGCAGATATCTGAACGTAGGAAAAAACAGCGGCGATCCAGAAAGCCACGTTGGCACCGGCCAGCCAGATGCCGCGACGGCGCGTGGGGGCTTGGCGGATGAGCTGCGCGCACGCGTCCTCCACCTTGGTGTGGGCAGTCAGAGCCAATGACATTTTCTTGCGGCACTCGGTATGCAGCACGGCATTGCCAAACAGCCCGGGCAGCACAAATGCCGCCAGGCCAAAGCCCAGGCCCAAGGCCATCATCAACGTGTCGGAAAACTGAAAAATCAGGCGACCAATGCCAAACACCAGCAAGGCGACTGCGACCATGATGCCCACATAGGCCAGGGCGGCGGTCCAGAGCTGGCGAAAGGCCAGCCAGTTCAGTGTGGTCAGGCTGGCTGCGGTGTTCCAGCTGATGCCACCGTGGTCGGCCGCCTCAAAACGGGAAAAGATGGGCAGGTAGTACTTGCCGTTGATCGGCCCGATGGCTGCGCGGTATAGCTGCGTCGTGACGTCTTCTTCCGGGGCCGGGGTGGCGGGGGCCGCCGGGACTGGGACAGCAGAGGAGAACGTGGGTTCGATCATGGCTTATTTTGACATGGCGGCGGTCACTTCCTGGCCCAGTTCAATCACCGCCAGCGCGTAGTAGCTGCTCCAGTTGTAGCGGGTGATGGCATAAAAGTTTTCGGTGCCGGCCAAGTACAAGGGCGGTGCGTCGCCATTTTGCAGCTCGACCAGCGCCAGCGGGCCGGCGTGTTGCAGGGCGTATTCATCCAGTTCGCACCCCAGCGTCACCAGGGTCGCGGCGCTGAAGGTGGGCAAAATATCGGGCGCCAGCAGGGCAGCTTTCTCCAGGCCTTCAGCCTTCAAGCGCAGGGGATAGTGGGTGGGCATGCCGGCTTGCCACTGAAAGGCCTTGAAGTAGTTGGCCACCGAGCCAATGACGTCGGCGGCGCTGTGGAACAGGTCGACGCGGCCGTCGCCGTCATAGTCCACCGCGTATTTGCTCCAGCTCGATGGCATGAACTGGGGCAGGCCCATGGCACCGGCGTAGCTGCCACGCAGCGCCAGAGGGTCGGTGCCGGTGCGCTGGGTCAGGGTCAGAAAGGCTTCCAGCTCCGACAGGAAAAATGCGGCGCGCTCCCGGGCACGCGGGTGTTGGGTCGGGAAGTCAAACGCCAGCGTGGTCAGGGCGTCCATCACGCGGTAGGTTCCAACCTGCTGGCCGTAGATGGTCTCCACGCCGACGATGCCGACGATGATGGCGGCCGGCACGCCAGTTTGCGCTTCAGCCCGCTCCAGCGTCTCGCGGTTGTCCTGCCAGAACTTGACGCCAGCACGGATGCGCACCGGGTCGATGAAGCGGCTGCGGTAGACAGCCCAGTTCTTGACCGTGCCCACGGGCGGCGGCGCAATGGCGCGCGCGATGCCCGGCATGTAGTGCGACTGGCCTATGGCATGGCGTACCCAGCGCGGCTCCAGACCCAGGCGCTCGGCTATGGCATCGGCTTCCTGCAGCACCTCGGTTCGGGTGGCGTAGAGCGGGCCGTTGACCTCGACCCTGCGTTTGGCGAGCGCCGTGTGTTTGGTGCGCTTCTTGACGCCGGCATGAGACTTGCCCTGTGTCACAGTCGAAACCGTTTGGCTGTTCTGGTCGCTAGCCCTCGTCGGTATTGAATATGCAGCTATCAAACAAATAGCAGTCGTTTGGACGAGGCGGGTCAGAGTAGTGGAAGGATTCACGGAATACGTTGTGGCCAGGGCAGGGATCGGAACTCGCGTTGCAGTGTAGCCAGTTGCTGGGCGTGGCCATGCGGTGCATAGCGCCAGGCTTCCATGCGCAGCAGCCATTGGCCAATGGGGCTCAGGTCCGGTCCGCCGTTGTCACTGCGGTCTTCCAGCAGCGTAGCGATCTGGCGCGGGGGCACGCTGTCAGGCAGCGCCAGTCCGGCGCGCCGCAGGCGGGCCGTGGCACGGTGCAGCAGGCGCAGCCAGGGGTCCTGGCGGTGGCGTTCCCACAGTGTCCAGGCCGCGCCGACCAGGCTGGCAGCCACCACCAGGGCGATCAGCAGGTAGGTCAGGTCTTCCCAGCTGGGCGATTCGAAGCCCAGATTGCGCAGCAGATCGAGCTGCTTGTCTTGCGAATAGTTCAGCACCCACTGGTTCCAGCTGTTGTTGGCCGCTTCCCACAGGGCGCGCAGTTGCACTGTGAATTGCGGGTTGACACGTGCCAGTGCCTGGGCAATGACATTGCGCGGCGCCTCCAGCCGCACCAGGCTGCCGATGCGCGAAGGGGCGACGGCTGAGGTGGGGTCCACCCGCACCCAGCCGGTGCCCGCCATCCAGACCTCTGCCCAGGCATGGGCATCACTTTGCCGCACGGTCCAGAAACCGTCGACGGTATTCATCTGCCCGCCCTGGTAGCCGGTGACGACACGTGCCGGAATGTTCAAGGCCCGCATCAGCAGCACGAAGCTTGAAGCAATGTGCTCACAGAACCCGGTCTTGCGGTCAAACCAGAATTCGTCTGCGGTATGCGTGCCATACACGCCGGGCTCCAGCGTGTAGGTGTAGCCGCCGGTGCGCAGGCGCTCCATGACGGCGTCAACCATAGTCTGGGTCGTGGCACCGGCATAACGCGGGTCGCGGCGCAGCTCGCGGGCCAGTTGCAGGGTGCGGGGGTTGTAGTTGGCTGGCAGGTTCAGATAGTCTTGCAGGCCGGCGACCATGACTTGCGGGCCATGGCGAAACGCGGTGTTGCTCTTGGCGGAATAGCGCACCAGTTCGGTGATGGGGTGGTCGGCAATCCATTGCAGGTCCGGCGTCATGGTGGCGCGGTAGCCACTCAGATCGGGGCGGCTGGCAGTGGCGTCCAGCACCATGATCCAGGGTCGGTTGTTGGGCTCCAGCGTGACCTGGTACGCCACGGTGGGTCCCTGCACTTCCAGCTCCGCACTGAGTTGCTGGCTTGGCAAAACGGTTGACCGCAGCGGCCGCCATTCGCGGCCATCAAAGGTTGTTAGCACCGGGCCGCGGAAGTAGATGTCGCTGGAAGGCGGCGCAGACCCGTTGAAACGCACCCGCAGGGCCACGCTCTCGTCCAGGGCCAGGCTGGCAATGGTGCCCACCTGCATGCTGGCCGACAGCCCGCTGCGCGCGCCTGGCGTGTCACCCGGCACGCCCCATAGCGGCGCCACGCGGGGAAACAGCACAAACAACACCGCCATGATCGGTGCGCCCAGCAGGGCCATCCAGCCGGCCGTCTTGGCCGCTTGCAGCAACGGCGGACGGCCCACCGGCATATGGCTGTTGACCAAGGCGGTGAGCAGGCCCAGCAGACCAATCAGCATGGCCATGGCGATGGGCAGGCTTTGCGATACGAAGAAGTTGCTCAGCAGCGTAAAAAATCCCAGAAAGAAAATGACGAACGCGTCGCGCTGGGTGCGCATTTCCAGGGTCTTAAGGGACAGCAACACGACGATGTAGGTGGTACCGGCTTCGTGTCCAGCCAGCGTGCGGTGGGTGAAGTAGGTAGCGCCAGTGGCCAGCACCAGCAAACCCGTCAGCCACCAGCGCGAGGGCAGGGCAAAGCTGCGCGCGGCCAGATAGGCCCGCCACAGCAGTATGCCGGCCGCCATGGCGCTGCACCACACCGGCAGGTTGGTAACCTGGGGCGCAATGATCCAGGCGATGACGGCGAGCAGGAACAACGTGTCGCGCGCCTCGCGGGGGAGGGTTTTGATGGCGTTAAACATAGGCCAGTGCCAGTGCCTGGAGGCAGTTTCTCTTGTGGGCCTCACCGCTGCCGGGGGCGATCTCCTGTCCTGCCAGGCGCAGTCCGTATTGCAGGCCCTGTTTGTCGGCCAGCAAGACCCAGGCGCACAGGCGTGAAAGGGCTTGTTCTGTCGCCGGGCCGCCACCCGCATGCGCAGAGCCTGCGCTCAGGCCGGTGTGTGCCAGATCCAGCCACAACTCGAACCGCTGCACTTGCTGGGCATCGCGGCTGACCAGCTCGTCGGTCTTTGCGGTCTTCTTCCAGACCACCAGCTTGAGCGGGTCACCCCGGCGGTAGGGGCGTATGCCGTCAAATTCGCCGGTGCTCTGGCGCTGCACGGTGGCTTGGCCGCCTGCGCGGGGCTCGCCCGGTGGCAGCGGTGGCGGGTGCAGTTCGGGCGCCGGGTAGACCAGCACTTGGGCGGCGGGGCGCCACACGGTCCAGACGCGAAAAGTGCCTAGCGGAAAACGGGTTTCGGCAGTTAGCGCGGGCACGCGATGCAGTCCCCTGCGCTGCGGCTGAAACGCCACCTGGACTTTGGCACTGCCCTGGGCGGGTACGTCGGTCCAGCTCCAGTGCTGGGTGCCCAGAACGGCTAGGCCAATGCCATAGCGCACGGAGCGCCGGTCGCTCAGCAGGTTGACGCCAATCGTGACGTTAGACCCCGCAAAATGGGCCTCTGGTGCTATCAAATTCATAGTTATGCCGCGCAGCGTGCCATGGCACACGTTCATGCCGACTACGGCGCTTCCGGTCAGCAAAAAAGTCAGCACATAGCCCAGATTGAGCTGGTAGTTGATGGATGCCACCAGCAGCACCAGCAGGGTGGCGCCCAACATGAAGCCGGGTGAAGTGGGCAGGATGTAGACGTTGCGCTGGGTCAGAGTCACGGTGTCGCGCGGCGGGATGCGGTTGATGAACCACTGGTTCACGCGCGCGCGCAACAGCGAAACGGGATTCCACGTGCTGAAGGCGCTTCGGGGAGGGGCCATCGCTAGGGCAACGGCACAGCGGCGAGCATGGCGCGCACCTGCTCCACCGCGCCGCGTGCGGAGTCGCCCACCGGGATCAGGCGGTGTGCAATGGTTTGCGGCAGCACGGCCTGCACGTCGTCAGGTGCCACGTAGTCGCGTCCGCTGAGCAGTGCCTGGGCCTTGGCCGCACGCACCACCGCAATGCCGGCGCGGGGCGACAGGCCCTGCAAGAACCACTGGCCGGAGCGGGTGGCGGCGATCAGGTCCTGCACATAGTCCAGCAGCGGCCCGGCGGCATGCACGGCCAGCACCTGTTGTTGCAGTTGCTGCAACTCGGTTAGCGACAACAGGCTGGGCAGGCGCTCGACGATGTCGCGGCGGTCATGGCCCATCAATAATTCCCGCTCGGCCATGCGGTCCGGGTAGCCCAGCGAGATGCGCATCAGAAAACGGTCCATCTGCGACTCGGGCAGCGCGTAGGTGCCCAGCTGGTCCAGCGGGTTTTGCGTGGCGATGACAAAAAATGGCTGCGGAAGCGGACGGGTCTCGCCCTCAATCGTGACCTGTTTCTCTTCCATGGCTTCGAGCAGGGCGCTCTGCGTCTTCGGGCTGGCGCGGTTGATTTCATCGGCCAGCAGCACCTGGGCGAAGATCGGGCCGGGGTGGAACACAAAGGCCTCTTTGCCGCGCTCGTAAATGGACACGCCGGACAGGTCGCTGGGCATCAGGTCCGAGGTGAACTGCACGCGCGAGAACTGCAGCCCGAAGGTGCGGGCCAGGGCATGCGCCAGCGTGGTCTTGCCAACACCGGGCACATCGTCAATCAGCAGGTGACCGCCGGCAAGCAGGCAGGCGACGCAATCCTGAATCTGGGCTGGCTTGCCCACAATCACCGTGTTAAGCTGATCGAGCAAGGATTTGAGTTTGTTTTGTGCGTCCATTTCAGGACGTTACCCGATATTTTTGATTTGCGAGTGCATTGGTGACCAAGACCGGATACTTTACCCACCCCGATTGCTGGAAACATGAAATGGGCGAGGGGCACCCCGAGTGCCCGCAGCGCCTGACTGCAATTGACGACCGATTGTTGATGAGCGGCGTCAGCGACATACTGGACTGGCGCGAGGCGCCGCAGGCTTCCCTTACCGACATTGAACTGGCCCATGGCCGCATGCATGTGGCGGGCTTGCGGGGCCTGACCGACGGGCTGCGCGAAGAGATTGAGGCGGGTGGCCCGACGCACGCCCAGATCGATCCTGATACTTCGCTCAATGTGTACACCTGGGATGCCGCACTGCGTGCAGCGGGCGCAGCCATTGCGGCCACCGACGCTGTGATGGCAGGCGAGTTGGGGAACGCGTTCTGCTCGGTCCGGCCACCCGGTCACCATGCCTGCCGCGACAAGGCGATGGGTTTTTGCTTTTTGAACAATGTGGCCATCGCGGCGCGCTATGCGCTGGAGCGCCATGGCCTCAAACGGGTCGCCATCGTCGACTTCGATGTGCACCACGGCAATGGCACCGAGAACATCATTGCAGGGGACCAGCGCATTCTGATGGTCAGCTTCTTCCAGCATCCGTTCTACCCGGAAGGCGGTGCGCGCTCGCATGCCAGCAACCTGGTGAACTTGCCGGTGCCGGCCTATACCAAAGGCCCTCAAATCAGGGAGTTGATCGAGACGCACTGGCTGCCGCGCCTGGAGGCCTACAAGCCCGAGATGGTTTTCATCAGCGCCGGTTTTGATGCCCACCGTGCCGACGATATGGGGCAGATGGGTCTGGTCGAGGCGGACTACGCCTGGATCACCCAGCGTATCAAAGATGTTGCGCAGCGCTACGCCCAGGGACGCATCGTGTCGTGTCTGGAAGGCGGCTACAACCTGGAAGCCCTGGCGCTGAGCGTGGAGGCCCACATCCGCGTCTTGGCAGACCTCTGATGGCCAGTTCTTCAAGAATTCCTGCACCGCCGCCCATTGACGATCTGGAGGGCTGGCTGACAGCCTTCACCCAACCCACGGTCCTGGTCGAACTTCTGGTTTTGGCCGTGTGTGTGGTGCTGGCGTGGGGGCTGGTTGTGCTGCTGCGCCGCTCCCTGGGCGCATATGACGGGCGGTCCATCTGGTTTGGTCAGCGCGCGGTGGATGGCGTGCTGTTTCCGCTGGTGCTGCTGTGTTTGGGCTCGGTTGCATTGGGGGTCCTCGGTACTTTTGTGCGGGTTGCCGTGTTCAAGGTGGCGATACCGGTGCTGGTAGCGCTGGTCGTCATCCGGGTGGGTGTGAAGGTCTTGCGCGTCGCCTTTGAAGAGGCACGTTGGGCGCGCTCTCTGGAACACACCATCTCCTGGGTAGCCTGGCTGGCTATGGTGCTGTGGGTCAGCGGGCTGTTGCCGGTGGTGCTCAATGAACTGGACCTGATCACGTGGAAGGTTGGCGGCGCCACGCTGTCGGTACGCAATGTCATCGAGGGTCTGTTGACTGCGGGTGCTGTTCTCATCCTGACGCTGTGGATATCGTCGGCCATCGAGACCCGGTTGCTGCGCTCGGCCACGGGGGGCGAGCTGTCACTGCGCAAGGCCGTCAGCAATGCGACCCGGGCACTGCTGATGTTTGTCGGCCTGATGTTGGCTCTGTCCGCCGTGGGTATTGACCTGACGGCACTCTCCGTTTTGGGCGGCGCCGTGGGCGTGGGCATTGGCTTTGGCCTGCAAAAGCTGGCGGCCAACTACATCAGCGGCTTTGTCATTCTGGCCGAGCGCAGCATGCGTATTGGTGACAGCGTGCGGGTCGACAACTTCGAGGGCATCATCACGCAGATTAACGCCCGCTACACCGTGGTACGTTCGCAGGCTGGGCGCGAGTCCATCGTCCCCAACGAGTTGTTGATCACCAGCCGGGTGGAGAACCTGTCTCTGGCGGACAGCCACCTGCACCAGACTACGGTGGTGTCGGTGGCCTATGACAGCAATGTGGAGCAGGTCACTGAGCTGCTGATGCAGGCGGCACTCGCGCAGGAGCGGGTGTTGCGCGAGCCTCCGCCAGCTGTCTTTTTGACGGCCTTTGGAGCTGATGGCCTTGAATTTACCGTCGGCTACTGGGTGCGCGATGTCGAGAACGGGCAGATGAACCTGCGCTCGGATGTGAACCGCGCCATCCTTGCCACGTTACGCGCCAACCAGATCGAGATTCCCTACCCGCAGCGCGTGATCCATAGCCGTTGACCCGGCAGTGACAGATTGTGCTTGCGGGCCGCCGTTGTGGGGTTATAATTCAAAAAAGCACGATCGTTCTATTTTTGATTTTGTGCTGAAACGTCATCCTGGAGACCATTGGCGGGGGTGGCGCGGACTAGAATCCGAGAGTTGACGTGCACGTCAAGTAGACAAACCAATTTGTAACCATCTGGAGCGGCAGCAATGAAAGTCCTGGTAAGCGTGAAACGCGTAGTCGATTACAACGTGAAGGTTCGGGTCAAGTCCGACGGCAGTGGCGTGGACATCGCCAACGTCAAGATGAGCATGAACCCCTTTGACGAAATTGCCATCGAAGAGGCCGTGCGTCTAAAGGAAAAAGGCGTGGTGACCGAGGTCATCGCCGTCTCCTGCGGCGTGACCCAGTGCCAGGAAACCCTGCGCACCGCCATGGCCATCGGTGCCGATCGCGCCATTTTGGTGGAAACCGCAGTTGAACTGCAGCCGCTGGCCGTGGCCAAGTTGCTCAAGGCCCTGATCGACAAGGAACAGCCTGGTTTGGTCATCCTGGGCAAGCAGGCCATCGACGACGACTGCAACCAGACCGGTCAGATGCTGGCCGCACTGGCTGATCTGCCCCAGGGCACATTCGCCAGCAAGGTTGAAATCGTAGACGGCAAGGCCAACATCACCCGCGAAGTCGACGGCGGATCGGAAACCGTGTCCCTGACGCTGCCTGCGGTGATCACCACCGACCTGCGCCTGAACGAGCCGCGCTACGTGACCCTGCCCAACATCATGAAGGCCAAGAAAAAACAGCTCGATACCTTCACGCCCGAAGCCCTGGGTGTTGACGTGACCCCCCGCATCAAGACCCTCAAAGTGGTCGAGCCACCCAAGCGCAGCGCCGGTATCAAGGTGCCTGATGTGGCCACTCTCGTTGCAAAACTGAAAACTGAAGCCAAGGTTATCTAAGGAACACGAATATGACCTCTCTCGTTATTGCCGAACACGACAACGCATCCATCAAGGGTGCAACCCTCAACACCATCACCGCCGCTCTGCAATGCGGTGGTGATGTGCATGTATTGGTGGCCGGTAGCAATGCCGGTGCGGCGGCGGCTGCTGCCGCGCAAATCGCCGGCGTGGCCAAGGTGCTGCACGCGGACGCGGAAGGCTTCGCACACGGCCTGGCCGAAAACGTGGCCGCTCAGGTCGTCGCCGTGGCCGCCAGCTATAGTCACATTCTGTTTCCGGCTACCGCGTCGGGAAAAAACGTGGCCCCCCGCGTGGCCGCCAAGCTGGACGTCGGTCAAATCTCCGACATCACCAAGGTCGACAGCGCTGACACCTTTGAGCGCCCGATTTACGCAGGCAACGCCATCGCCACCGTGCAAAGCCTGGACGCCACCAAGGTGCTGACCGTGCGCACCACCGGTTTCGACCCCGCCGCTGCCACCGGTGGTAGCGCCGCAGTCGAAGTGCTGACTTCTGTGGGAGCCAGCGCGCAGGCCACTTTTGTCGGTTCTGAAATCGCGAAGAACGACCGCCCCGAGCTGACCGCTGCCAAGATCATCGTCTCCGGTGGCCGCGCTCTGGGTTCTAGCGAAAAGTTCATGAGCGTCATGACCCCGCTGGCCGACAAGCTCGGTGCCGCGCTGGGCGCATCCCGTGCTGCAGTGGACGCAGGCTACGCGCCCAACGACTGGCAAGTGGGCCAGACTGGCAAGATCGTGGCGCCCCAGCTCTACATTGCAGCGGGTATCAGCGGCGCGATCCAGCACTTGGCCGGCATGAAGGACAGCAAGGTCATTGTGGCGATCAACAAGGACCCTGAAGCACCGATCTTCAGCGTGGCTGACTATGGCCTGGAGGCGGACCTCTTCGTCGCAGTGCCGGAGTTAACGGCGGCGCTGTAAAGCGCGGACCGCAAAAGGGCATCCTAGGTGATGCCCTTTTTTTGCGTTGTTTCTGTCAGATTTATTTGCCTGTTTCTTTTTGTCATCCCCGGAGTACCCCATGAGCTACGTCGCCCCCGTCAAAGACATGCTGTTCAACATCCAGCACCTGGCCAAGATTGACCAGATTGCGCAGATTCCCGGTTTCGAGGACGCGGGTCTGGATACGGCGCAGGCCGTGCTCGAAGAAGCCGCAAAATTCAACGAAGGCGTGCTCGCGCCGCTGAACTGGGAAGGCGACAAGAATCCGACCAGCTGGAAAGACGGAGTAGTGACAGCTACGCCGGGTTTCAAGGAAGCCTTCAAACAATTCACCGAAGGTGGCTGGCAAGGTCTTCAGCACCCGGCGGAATTTGGCGGCCAGGGCCTGCCCAAGACCATAGGCGCCGTGTGTGGCGAGATGCAGAACTCGGCCAATATGAGCTTTGCGCTGTGCCCTCTGCTAAGCGATGGCGCCATCGAAGCACTGTTGACGGCCGGTTCCGACGACCTCAAGGCCACCTACCTGGAAAACCTGGTCGCCGGCAAGTGGACTGGCACCATGAACCTGACCGAGCCCCAGGCCGGCAGCGACCTGGCCGCCGTGCGCACCCGCGCCGAGCCGCAACCGGACGGCACTTTCAAGATTTTTGGCACCAAGATCTTCATCACCTGGGGTGAGCACGACATGGCAGAGAACATCATCCATCTGGTGCTGGCCCGCGTGCAGGGCGCGCCCGAAGGCGTCAAGGGCATCAGCCTGTTTGTTGTGCCCAAATTCATGGTCAACAAAGATGGATCTTTGGGCGCCCGCAACGATGTGCATTGTGTGTCCATCGAACACAAGATGGGCATCAAGGCCAGCCCCACGGCCGTGCTGCAGTTTGGCGATCACGGTGGTGCCATAGGCTACATCGTTGGCCAGGAAAACCGTGGCTTGGAATACATGTTCATCATGATGAACGCTGCCCGCTATGGCGTGGGCGTGCAGGGTATTGCGATTGCGGAGCAGGCCTACCAGACAGCAGTGCGCTTCTCGCGCGAGCGTGTGCAAAGCCGCCCGGTCGATGGTTCGGTGGCGGCAGGCGCCTCCATCATCCACCACCCCGATGTGCGCCGCATGCTGATGACCATGCGTGCCTATGTGGAGGGCTGCCGCGCTATGGCCAGCGTTGCCGCATCCGCCTACGACGCGGCCCACCACCACCCCGACGCGGAAACCCGCAAGGTCAACCAGACCTTCTATGAATTCATGGTTCCTTTGGTCAAGGGCTACAGCACCGAGATGAGCCTGGAGGTCACCTCCCTGGCCGTGCAGGTGCACGGCGGCATGGGCTTTATCGAAGAAACGGGCGTTGCCCAGTACTACCGCGATGCCAAAATTTTGACCATCTACGAAGGCACAACCGCCATCCAGGCCAATGACCTTGTGGGGCGCAAGACTTCGCGCGACGGTGGCCAGACCGGCAAGCTACTGGCAGTGCAGATTGAAGGCACGGAAGCCGAGTTGATCAAGAGCGGCACCCCCGATGCGTTGGCTGTGGCCAAGCGCCTGAAGGCGGCGCGCGAAGCCTTTGTCGATGTGGTGAACTTTGTGGCTGGCAACACCAAGGCCAGCCCGAATGCCGTGTTTGCAGGCAGCGTGCCCTACCTGATGCTGGCCGGCAATGTGATGGCCGGCTGGCAGATGGCGCGGGCCCTGCTGGTGGCGCAGGAGCAAATCGCTGCGGGCACCGATGTGCCCTTCATGCAAGCCAAGATCACCACCGCGCGTTTCTATGCCGACCACTTGCTGGTCAAGGCGACCGGCATGCGCGACAGCATTGTCGATGGCGCAGAGTGCGTTACCGCCCTGGCGCTGGAGGCATTCTGATCATGTCCAAACTACCTGCACCGCTGGACCGCTTGCCGTTCCCTGTCATTGGTTCGCCGCTGTTTATCATCAGCAACCCCAGGCTCGTCATTGCCCAATGCATTGCCGGCGTGGTGGGCTCCATGCCCGCGCTCAACGCCCGTCCGGCCGAGCAGCTCGAAGAGTGGCTGATTGAAATCACCGAGGCTCTGACGGCATACAACAAGGCCAACCCTGACAAGCCAGCCGCGCCCTTTGCCATCAACCAGATCGTCCACAAGAGCAATGACCGTCTGGAACACGACATGGCAATGTGCGTCAAGTACAAGGTGCCCATCATCATTACGTCATTGGGAGCGCGCGAAGATATCAACGCCGCGGCACACAGCTATGGTGGAGTCGTGCTGCATGATGTGATCAACAACAAGCATGCCCGCAAGGCCATAGAGAAGGGCGCTGATGGCCTGATCGCCGTGGCAGCAGGTGCCGGTGGCCACGCGGGCGTGAAAAGCCCGTTTGCGCTGGTGCAGGAAATCCGCCAATGGTTTGACGGCCCAATTGCCCTGAGCGGTGCCATCTCCACGGGGGATGCTGTACTGGCTGCGCAGGCCATGGGCGCAGACTTTGCCTACATCGGTTCGGCCTTCATCGCCACGGAAGAAGCCCGTGCGTCCGAAGCCTACAAGCAGGCCATTGTGGACAGTGGCTCGGACGACATCGTCTACAGCAACCTGTTCACCGGCGTGCATGGCAACTACTTGGCACCCAGCATCCGCGCGGCCGGCCTGGATCCGGCCAACCTGCCGGAGAGTGATCCCAGCAAGATGAATTTTGGCGGCGACAAAAGTAAAGCCTGGAAAGACATTTGGGGTTGCGGTCAAGGCATTGGTGCTGTTACCAAGGTGCAAACCACGGCAGACTTCGTGGCGCAACTCAAACGCGAGTACGCCGCCGCTCGCGCGCGCTTGCAACTGGTCTGACGCCAGTCGCACGGACCGGGGAAGCGTGGCTCAGGCCAGTGCTTCCCGGATAAAGTCCAGCCGGTCCTGGCCAAAGAACATGGCATCGCCCACCAACACAGTCGGCGCGCCAAATACTCCGCGTGCCACGGCCTCCTCGGTATTCGCCTTGAGCGCGGCCTTGATGTCGGCATCGTTGGCCAGCGCAAACACCTCCACAGGATCAAACCCGGCCCCGACCAGCATGGAAGCTGTGGCGGCCGGGTCGTTCAGGTTGGCGCCCCTGGCCCACAGTGCCGTGAACAAGGCTCCAAGGAAAGCATCAAAGCGTGCTGGCTGGCGCACTTGCATGCCGATCAGACCGCGCATCAATTGCAGCGTGTTGATGGGAAAGTGCGGATTCATCCTGAAATCCACCCCATAGCGCTTCGCAAAGCGGCCCAGGTCCACCACCATGTAGCGCCCCTTGGCTGCCACGGTTGCGGGTGATGCGTTGCCGGTAGCCTGGAACACACCGCCCAGCAGCATGGGCTTGTAGACGAGGGTGGCGCCAGCTTGCGCGCACAGGTCCGGCATCTGCGTCCACGCCAGGTAGCTGGCCGGGCTGCCCACGTCAAAGAAGAATTCCGCGGTTTTTGTCATTGTTGATTTCATTGCTAAGTGACCGTTTGGTAAACGTACGTTATGCTATAGCCTCGTACTTGTCAACTGGACAAACCCAAGGACCGCCATGCGCTACGCCAAGACCCACAAGGAAGAAACCCGCCAGAAGCTGCTGGACAGCAGTCGTGCCATTGCCAAGAAGGGCGGTTTCAAGGCCACGGGTGTCGATGCGCTGATGGCCTCCATTGGCCTGACCGGTGGCGCCTTTTACAGCCACTTCCCATCCAAGCAGGCCTTGTTTGAGGCGCTGGTGCAGCAGGAGATGGACAACAGCAGCGCCATGCTGGCTGGCGACAAGGATTCGCCCGACAACCACGTGGCCAAGTGCCTGCGCGACTACCTCAGCAGCTTCCACGCGGCCAACCCTGAACTGGGCTGCGTGCTGCCCACGCTGGGCGCCGAGATCGCCCAGGCCGGCCCCGAGGTGCGCAGCACGGTGGAGGCGGCGCTCAAGCGCACGCAAAAGAGCTGGAGCCAGCGCACCGGTGACCCCGATGCCGGCTGGGCCCTGATCGCGCAGTGCGTCGGTGCCCTGGTGCTGGCGCGCGCGGTGGAGAGCGAGCGCACCCGCAAAGAGATTCTCGCGGCCAGCCGCCGCTTTCTCGACAAGGCGCTGCCCGCCAGCCACGCCAGCGCGCCCCCCACGCGTTAAGCCTCATCCTTTCCCGTCAACCCAGGAGCAATCCATGACGACCTCAGCATCCCCACAAGCCCGCGTCGCGCTGGTCATCGGCGCCGGTGATTCCACTGGTGGCGCCATCGCCAAGCGGTTTGCCCGTGAAGGCTACATCGCCTGCATGACGCGCCGCACCGCCGCCAAGTTGCAACCGCTGGTGGACAGCATCCGCGCTGACGGCGGCCAGGCCTTTGGCTACGCCAGCGACGCGCGCAAGGAAGAAGACGTGAAGGCCTTGTTCGAGGAGATCGAATCGGAACACGGCCCGATCGAGGTGCTGGTGTTCAACATCGGCGCCAACGTGCCCTGCAGCATCCTGGAAGAGACGGCGCGCAAGTACTTCAAGATCTGGGAGATGGCCTGTTTCAGTGGCTTTCTGAATGCGCAGGCCGCCGCCCAGCGCATGGTGACCCGTGGGCGCGGCACGATTCTGTTCACCGGTGCCACGGCGGGCCTGCGGGGCTCTGCCAACTTTGCCGCCTTTGCCGGCGCCAAACATGCGCTGCGCGCACTGGCGCAAAGCATGGCGCGTGAACTGGGCCCGCGCAACATCCATGTGGCCCATGTGGTGGTGGACGGTGCCATCGACACCGACTTCATCCGCACCCAATTCCCCGAGCGCTATGCACTCAAAGACCAGGACGGCATCCTCAACCCCGACCACATCGCCGAGAACTACTGGCACCTGCACAGCCAGCCGCGCGATGCCTGGACCTTTGAGCTGGACCTGCGGCCTTACATGGAGCGCTGGTAGGGTCGAGGTGTATAGAAGTTTGCCCGCTAGCCCTCGTGGAATAAGCCTATGTGGCTATAAAAAATGTAGCAATTGTGAATCTGGAAAGAGCCGCGGCGGCTGGCCATCTGCCCAGGCAGGCAGCTTGTCCATCACGCCTCGGTAGGCGGTGGAGGCTTCAAATGCGGCCAGCCAGCGCTGCAGGGCCGCCCAGGGCTGGCTGGCAAACCAGGCCGGATCGGTGTGGGCGAACTGGCGCACAAACGGTGCGATGGCGGCGTCAGCCAGGCCCCAGTGCGTGCCGTGCAGAAACCCGTCAGTTTCCAATCGGGTGTCGAGTAGCTGCAGGAACTGTGCGCCCAACACACGATGGGCCAACCCATCCGACAACGCGTAGCGGTTGGGGTATTTGTAGCGGTCCAGGTTGGCCTTGAAGTCGCCGTCGATCTGCGCAATCAAGGCCATCGCACGGTCCATCTCCGGCGCGGAAGTTGGTAACCACTGCTGCGGGTCGTTGCGTCGTAGCGCCCACAGCATGATGTCCAGGCTTTGCTCCAGCACAGCGCCATCGGGTAGTACCAGCACCGGCACCGTGCCCTTGGGCGAGACCTGCAATAGCGCGGGCGGCTTGCGGGCCAGCACCACCTCGCGCAGTTCACACACCGTTCCGCTGGCCGCCAGCGCCAGGCGTGCGCGCATGGCGTAGGGGCAGCGCCGAAAGGAATACAAGACAGGGAAGGGCGCGGCGACGAGCGCAAGCGCGTCCACGGCCATTATTGGGGGCCGTCAGACGCGGTGGCGGCCTTGGTTGGCGCGGGGTCGCCGACGTGGTTTAGGCCACGTGCCTTGGCCAGTTCCCATTGGCGCTGGCGTTCTCGCGCCCGGTTCTTTTGCACTTCGCTGGTACTGGCATGGCAGCGCGGGCAGCTCACGCCCAGCTCGAACAAGGGCGACTCCAGTGCGCCATCTTCCAGCGGCATGCGGCAGCCCCGGCACAGCTTGTGCGTGCCCGGCGTCAGGCCATGGTCCACCGACACGCGCTCGTCAAACACAAAGCAGGTGCCGTCCCACAGGCTTTGCTCGGGTGCCACCGTTTCCAGGTATTTGAGGATGCCGCCTTCCAGGTGGTAGACCTCGTCATAGCCCTGTGCCCGCATGAAGGCGGTGGACTTTTCGCAGCGAATGCCACCGGTGCAAAACATCGCCACCTTGGGCTTTTTGCCACCGGCGTTGGCGCGCAGTTGTTCTGCCTGTTCGGTCCACGCCGGCAGCTCGGAAAATGTGCGGATGTGCGGGTCAATCGCGCCCCGGAAGGTGCCGATAGCCACCTCGTAGTCATTGCGCGTGTCCACCACCACCACATCGGGGTCGGCAATCAGCGCGTTCCAGTCTTCGGGCTTGACGTAGGTGCCGACGATCAGGGTGGGGTCCGTGCCGGGCACACCCATGGTGACGATCTCCTGCTTCAGGCGCACCTTCATGCGGTTGAAGGGCGGCCGCTCAGCCCAGGATTCCTTGTGCTGCAGGTCCGCCAGCAGCGGGTCGCTGCGCAAGTAAGCCAGCACGGCACGTATGTCGTCCGGCGCACCGGCAATGGTGCTGTTGATGCCCTCGCGCGCCAGAAGGATGGTGCCCTTGACGTTGCGTTGTTCGCACAAGGCCAGCAGCGGCGCCTTGCGGGCTTCGAAGTCGGCCAGTTCAACGAATTTATAGAACGCGGCGGTGAGGTAGGTGGGATTCGACATGCCTGTATTTTGCCTTGGAGTCCCTAATCCCGTGGTTGCGGACAACGGGCGCGAAAATTGCGTAGTGAAGACATGCAATCCACTCCCACTCCGGCACCCCTGACATCTGGCGAATGGCGCGAGCAAGAGTTGCTGCTGATGCGCGAGGTGATGCGTCTGGTGGGGCGCAGCCCGGCTCCGGCGCTGGCGCTGCGCACCATGCTGCACCTGATGAGCGAGCTGCTGGGGCTCAACCGGGGGCGCATCGTGCTGTCCGATCCGCCCGGGTCCGACCCCGGCGCACCACGAAGCGCCAGCATCCAGCACGCCTACGGGCTGACGCGGCACGAGGTGGCGCGCGGCCGCTACCTGCTGGGCGAGGGCATTACCGGGCGGGTGCTGGCCAGTGGGCAGCCGGCCATCGTGCAGGACATTGACGCCGAGCCGCTGTTCCTGTTCCGCGCGGTGGTGCGCGCCCAGTTGCCGCCCGAGACCGTGGCCTTTATTGCCTTGCCCATAGCGATCAACAACGTGCCGATTGGCGTGCTGGCCTGCCATCGCATCCGCAGCCGCCAGCGCCACCTCAATGACGACCTGTCGGTGCTGCGGGTGTTGGCCACGCTGGCCGGGCAGTTGCTGCAGCTGGAGCAACTGGTGGCCGAGCAAACCGGCCAACTGCAGGCCCGCAATGCCGTGCTGGCCCAGGCGCTCAATACCAAGACCGCGCGCTACGGGCTCATTGGCAATTCACCCCCGCTGTTGCAGGCGCTGAGCGAGCTGGAACGCGTGTCGCAAACCCAGGCCACGGTGCTGCTGCTCGGTGAATCGGGCACCGGCAAGGAGCTGTTTGCCCGCGCCGTGCACCTGGCCAGTGGCCGGCGCGACCAGCCTTTCATCAAGGTCAATTGCTCGGCGATCCCGGATTCGCTGTTCGAGTCCGAACTGTTTGGCTATGAACGCGGCGCCTTCACCGGTGCCAGCACGGCGCGCGCCGGCTGGTTTGAGCAGGCCAATGGCGGCACCATCTTTCTGGACGAGATTGGCGAGTTGCCCCTGGCTATGCAGTCCAAGCTGCTGCGCACCCTGCAGGAGGGAACGCTGGTGCGCCTGGGTGGCAAGCGTGAACTGCGTGTGAATGTGCGACTGGTGGCGGCCACCAACCGGGATCTGGCCCGCGCGGTGGACGGCGGGCACTTTCGCCAGGATCTGTACTACCGGCTCAACGTCATCCCGATCCGCCTGCCCAGCCTGCGCGAGCGGGTGGAAGACATCCGCGCGCTGGTGCTGCACTTTGTCAGTCGCGCCAACCAGGCGCACCAGCGCAATGTGTACCTGTCCACCGAGGCCTTACAACGCCTGGAAGAGCATGCCTGGCCGGGCAATATCCGTGAGCTGGGCAACCTGATCGAGCGCGTGGTGCTGTTGGCGGACCACACCCAGATCTCGGCGCGCGAGCTGGAGCGCTTTATGCCCAGCGCCGCGTCGCCCGCGTCCACGCCGGCGCCGGTGGCGGAGCCCGTGCGCGTGGTGGCGGAGCCCGAGCCCGTGGCGCCCTTGGTGCGCGACTACGGCTTTGCCAATGCCCACAACGCGCAGGCCTTGAAGGCGGCGCTGGATTTGTACCAGGGCAACCAGTCGCGCGCGGCGCAGAGCCTGGGGTTGACCTTGCGGCAGTTTGGTTACCGGCTGCGCAAGGCTGGGTTGCGCTAGGGCCTGGGTACCGCTTGGAGCCTGGTTCGCGCCAGGCGCCTGGGCGGCAGAGCGTTTTGCTCCGTGTCCCCCGCCCGCTGCGCGGGCTCCTCCTTTACCTACGCAAAACGCTCTGC
>CAINUX010000248.1 GCA_903853895.1 uncultured beta proteobacterium
AGGCGTTGGTGTGAACTCAGCACCCACAGACACTATGCTTTTGATAGCTGTTTACGCACGTTCCACGAGGGCCACAGGCCAATTTGATGCCCAGATGCGCGCCGAAACCCTCAGCATCGAGGCAGGCCGGTGCCCTTTGCCAGAGGATCGTGGCTATGTGTATAAATAACTGGATTTTCTATACACATCCAGCCTATCATGTAAAGAATTCTTGAATCGCTATACACATCGACCCTTTCCAGGCCACCCATGCCCGCACTCACGCCGCTTGAACAACTCAACCCCGCCCGGTTTGAGACGCCTGCCATCCTCAAAAAGCTGGCAAGCAGCAGCCGCAAGCTGGCAGAACTCAAGGGCATTGCAGCCTCCATCCCCAACCAGGGCATTCTGATCAACACGCTGGCGCTGCAAGAGGCCAAGGACAGTTCGGAGATCGAGAACATCGTCACCACCCATGACGAATTGTTTAAGGACGATGTGCTGCCCGAGTCGTTTGCCAACCCTGCCGCCAAAGAGGTGCTGCGCTACCGCCAAGCCTTGCGGGTCGGGTTTGAACGGGTGCGCGGCAGTGGCCTGCTGACCTGCAACCACATCATCGAGATTCAGGGTGAGTTGGAGCGCAACAACGCGGGTTTTCGGAAGTTGCCGGGCACGGCGCTCAAAGACGGCGCGGGCCAGACCATCTACACCCCGCCACAAGACCCGGCGGAAATCATCGAACTCATGCGGGGCTTGGAACGCTTCATCAACGAGGCCGATCTGTTTGATGCCGACCCACTGATCAAGATGGCGCTGATCCACCACCAGTTTGAGAGCATCCACCCGTTCTACGACGGCAATGGCCGCTCCGGGCGCATTGTGAATGTGCTGTATCTGGTGAAAGAGGGCTTGCTCGACATTCCGGTGCTGTACCTGAGCCAGCACATCGTGCGCCACAAGGCCGACTACTACCGCCTGCTGCAAACCGTGCGCGACGAAGACACCTGGGAAGACTGGGTGCTGTACCTGCTGGAAGCGGTGGAGCAGACTGCCGGGCAGACTATTCATACCGTGCAGGCGATCAAGACCGCGCTGTTTGACTACAAGCAACGCATTCGCGCAGGCTACAAGTTTTACAGCCAGGATTTGATCAACAACCTGTTCATGCACCCCTACACCAAGATCGAGTTTGTGCAGCGGGACTTGGGCGTGTCGCGCATCACCGCCACCAAATACCTCGACGCTTTGACCGAGGGCGGGTTTGTGCAAAAGCAAAAGATCGGGCGTGGCAATTACTATGTGAATCTGGCCTTGAACGCAGTATTGCAAGGCCAAGCGCCAGTATCCCCATGACCGAAGACCAACTTGAACAGGAAGCACTGGGCTGGCTGGCCGAGGCTGGCTACGCGACCCTGTTCGGGCCAGACATCGCGCCAGACGGGGATGCTCCTGAACGCGGCGACTACCGGCAGGTGCTGCTGCCGTTTCGACTGCGCGAAGCCATCCTCAAACTCAACCCCGGCATCCCCACCGCCGCCCGTGAAGACGCACTCAAGCAGGTGCTTGACCTGGGCCACCCGGCATTGCTCTCGGCCAACCGGCTGTTCCACCGATTGCTGGTCGCCGGGGTGCCGGTGCAGTACCAGAAAGACGGCGAGACACGCGGCGACTATGTTCGCCTGATCGACTGGGCCAAGCCCGAGCGCAACAACTGGCTGGCCGTCAACCAATTCTCCATCAAGGGGCCGCACCACACCCGCCGTCCCGACATCATCCTGTTCGCCAATGGCCTGCCGCTGGTACTGCTGGAACTCAAGAACCCGGCAGACGAGGCCGCTGACATCTGGAAAGCCTTCGACCAGATTCAAACGTATAAGGAGCAAATCCCTGATGCGTTCCAGTACAACGAGTTGCTGGTCATCTCGGACGGCAGCGAGGCGCGGCTCGGCGCACTGTCGAGCAACGCAGAGCGATTCATGCAGTGGCGCACCATCGACGGTGTCGCGCTCGACCCGCTGGGCCAGTTCAACGAATTGGAAACCCTGATACGGGGTGTTCTCGCGCCCGCGTACCTGCTGGACTACCTGCGCTACTTCGTGCTGTTTGAAGATGACGGCGGCATCGTCAAGAAGATTGCGGGCTACCACCAGTTCCATGCGGTGCGGCTTGCCATCGTGCAGGTCATCGCGGCATCGCGCCCAGGCGGCACACACAAGGGCGGCGTGGTCTGGCACACCCAGGGCAGCGGCAAGAGCATCACCATGACCTGCTTTGCCGCGCGCGTCATGCAAGAAGCGGCGATGGAGAACCCGACCATCGTGGTCATCACCGACCGCAATGACCTGGACGGCCAGTTGTTCGGCGTGTTTTCCCTGGCGCAAGACCTATTGCGTGAGCAGCCGGTGCAGGCCCGCACCCGACAGGAACTGCGAACCCAGCTGGCAAATCGACCCTCCGGTGGCATCGTCTTCGCCACCATCCAGAAATTCATGCCCGGCGAGGATGAAGACACCTTTCCGGTGCTTTCCGACCGCAGCAACATTGTCGTCATCGCGGACGAGGCGCACAGGACACAGTACGGGTTTGAAGCCAAACTCAAGACCTACAAACCAAAGGCTGGCGCGAACCCCGCTGTCGCAACGGGCGACGGACGGGTGATTGAACACCGCGTCGAGTTTGCGCCGCCGGACGAGGCACACCAGCGGTATCAGGTCGGTTATGCCCAACATCTGCGTGATGCGCTACCCAACGCTACCTTTGTGGCCTTTACCGGCACGCCTGTCTCGTCCGAAGACCGCGACACCCGCGCCGTGTTTGGGGACTACATCCATGTCTACGATATGCAGCAGTCCAAGGAAGATGGGGCCACGGTCGCCATCTACTTTGAGTCCCGGCTTGCCAAGCTGTCGATCAATCCCGAAGACCTGCCTCAGATTGACGCCGAGGTTGATGAACTGGCCGAAGACGAAGAAGAAAGCCAGCAGGCCAAGCTGAAGAGCCGCTGGGCCGCTCTGGAGAAGGTGGTTGGGGCGGAACCACGCATCGCCAGCGTTGCCGCCGATCTGGTGGCGCACTTTGAAGAGCGCAACAAGGCGCAGACCGGCAAGGCGATGGTGGTCGCCATGAGCCGCGAGATTTGCGTTCACCTGTACAACGAGATCGTCAAACTGCGGCCCGACTGGCATGATGCCGACCCCGAGAAGGGTGCCATCAAGATTGTGATGACCGGCTCGGCCAGCGACAAAGCATTGTTGCGCCCCCACATTTACAGCGCCCAGGTCAAGAAGCGGCTGGAGAAACGCTTCAAAGACCCCGATGACCCGATGCGTCTGGTGATCGTGCGCGATATGTGGCTGACCGGCTTTGATGCACCCTGCGTCCACACCCTGTATGTAGACAAGCCGATGAAGGGCCACAACCTGATGCAGGCCATTGCACGGGTCAACCGGGTCTTCAAGGACAAACAGGGTGGCTTGGTGGTGGACTACATCGGCATCGCCAATGAGTTGCGTAGCGCCCTGAAGGAATACACGGCCAGCAAGGGACGTGGTCGCCCGACAGTGGATGCCCACGAAGCCTACGCCCTGCTGGAAGAAAAACTGGATCAACTGCGCGCCATGCTGCATGGCTTTGATTACAGCGACTTCCTGACCACCGGCCACAAGCGGCTGGC
>CAINUX010000249.1 GCA_903853895.1 uncultured beta proteobacterium
CTGCACGATTGCAAGTTGGTCGCGCCGGACCGCGCATTTCTTACGTTGGTGCAGCGAGTATGGACATACGCTGAGCAGCCTGCGCCCAGGTGATATTGATGCCTACTTGGCCACATACAGCGCCAGGGGTTGGGTGCGGCGTTCCGTAAGTTCTATCGTTGCCATGCTGCGCGTTTTCTTGCGTCAAGCCGCAGCCCGAGGGGAGTGCGCTGATAACTTGGCTGGTTCCATCTTTGGCCCCCGGGTCTATGCGCTTGAATCTCTGCCCGCTGCACTGAGCTGGGACGAAGTGCAGCGAGTGCTGGCCACCGCCAACGGCAACACGGAGCAAGACATACGAGATCGCGCCATTCTGATGCTCTTGGCCATCTACGGCCTGCGCCGTGGCGAGATTGTGGCCTTGCGCCTCGACCAAATCGATTGGGTGGGTAGGAAGCTGCACATCTGGCGCCTCAAACGTCACCAACCTCAGGTCTACCCTCTGGTGCCATCGGTCGCACAAGCACTGGCGCAATACATTGATGTTGCTCGCCCCGCCAGCGACCTTGCACAAGTCTTCATTATTCTGAAGGCGCCGCGCGGGCCGATACCACCAGAGGCGCTTTATGAAGTGGTACGACACCGGTTGCGCGCCATCGGTGTGAACCGCCCCAAGATGGGTCCCCATGCCTTGCGCCACGCCTGTGCAAGCCGCATGCTCGCGCAAGGCCTTAGCCTCAAAGAAATCGGCGACCACCTGGGTCACAGGAGCACACAGGCCACCATGATCTACACCAAGGTCGACATAGCCGCCCTGCGCGAGGTGGGCAACTTTGATCTCGGAGGTGTGCAATGAAGACATCTGACGTAATTGCCGCCTATTTGGCGGCACGCCGCTCACAGGGTACGGAACTGAGCAGCTCTGAGCGCGTGCTCTACCGGTTGGCCCGTCAGACCGGTGATGGGGAGTTTGACGCCATCACCACCGAGGAATTGACCCTGTTTCTGCATGGCCCCGGTGAACTCAGCAGAACCTGGCTGAACAAGCATAGCTTGCTTACCAACCTGTACCGCTTTGCCGTGACCAGAGGGTACGCCCAGATCAACGCCTTACCGCAACGCAAACCCAAGCTGCCCTCAGTGCACCCGGCCTACATCTACAGCACTGCCGAAGTCCAGCGCCTCGTGGTCGCCGCCGCCAGTTTGTGCAACCCGAAGAGCCCATTGCAGGGACCCACTTACCGGATGCTACTGTTACTGATGTACGGTGCCGCCTTGCGTGTGAGCGAGGCCATGGGTCTGCAGTTGCGAGACGTGGACTTGCAAACAGCCATCCTGACGATACGCGAGACCAAGTTCTACAAGACCAGATTGGTGCCTATAGGCCCGCGATTGGCGCAGGAGTTAAGCCACTACCTGGCGCAGCGCACCCACCTGCCCATGAAGCAAGGACAAGAGTCGGCCGTTTTATGCTCCAAAACCGGCCACCATTTGTGGTACCAGGATGTGGTCACGCTGTTTCAACATATCCGTCATGATGCGGGCATTGGCATCCCGGCAGGCGCGAGCCGAGCGCCGCGCATGCACGATTTGCGGCACACGGCGGCCATGCACCGCTTGGTGTGCTGGTATGAGCAAGGTCTGAACGTCAATATATTGTTGCCCAAGCTTTCGACCTATATGGGACACAGTGGCTTGACCTCCACTCAGCGATACCTGCACCTGACACCTGATTTGCTGACCCAAGCCAACCGACGCTTTGCGGCCTATGCTGAGCAAGGAGGCGGCCATGCGTAACCGTGATTTGCTGGGGCCGTGGATACGGCGCTTCCTTCTGGAGCATCTTGTGGCCGAGCGTAACCTGGCGCGCAACACTCAAGCGAGCTACCGCGACACGCTGGCCTTATTGCTGCCTTTTGTGGCCAAGCGTGCGGGTGTGGCTATAGACCGAATGGTGGTCGACACAATCTCACCCGAGGCTGTGCGCGTATTCCTGACGCACCTTGAGCAAGACAGAGGCTGCTCGGTTGCGACACGCAACCAACGGCTGGCAGCCATTCATGCGTTGACGCGATTTGTCGGTAGCCGGGCGCCGGAACACCTGGGTTGGTGCACCGAGGTCACAGCGATCCCGGCCAAGAAGACTGCCAAGCGGCTCGTTGGCTATCTGGAAAAACCCGAGATGGATGCATTGTTGAGCGTACCTGACCCACAAACACGGCTGGGGTTTCGCGACCATGCTATGTTGCTGTTCATGTACAACAGCGGTGCCCGGGCCGAAGAGGTGGCCAGTTTGCGGGTCAATCAGCTGTATCTGGGAACATCGCCGTCAGTGAGGATTGTGGGCAAAGGCAATAAGACACGAATTTGTCCGCTGTGGGACCGTACGGTGCAGGTGTTGCGCACGCTGATAGAGGGGCGTGAACCTGGTGATGCGGTATTTCTTGGCCGCACGGGGGAGCCCATGACTCGGTTTGGGGTGCATCGGGTGGTCACGGACTGCGGTGAGCAAGCCAAACACGACGTGGAATCTATGCGCCACAAGCGAGTTAGCCCCCACAACATTCGCCACACAACGGCCGTGCACCTATTGCGCGCCGGTGTAGACCTCAACACAATCCGCGCCTGGCTGGGCCACGTCTCGCTGGATACGACCCATATCTATGCGGAGGTGGATTTGGAGATGAAGGCAAAAGCGCTAGCCAGCGTTGACCTGCAGGGGGTGCCGGTGATAGCCACGAGCAAGCCGTTGCCGTCACTGATGGCGTTCATGCGGGGGTTGTAGGGCTCTTTGTTATGTGCGGATATTGCAGGTGTTGGGAGTTGTTCGTCTCGCTGCCTGTGCAGCCAACACATAAATTTGGCCGCAACGTAACTGTAAGTATGTTTTGCTCAACATATCTACACTTACAATAATCGAGTCAATAGACTCTCCACGATTCAAGAACACGTGATGATCCGCCGCGCCATTGAGCGCGGGGTGGGCGTAGAGCGTTTGGCACGTGCTTTTAACGTCAACCTGAACTCCATCAACCGCCGTGCCAACTTGCTTGATGGCATAGCGCCACAGGCCATCGCCTTGCTGCAAGACCAGCAGTTCACCCCCGACGTAACCCGCATTCTGCGCAACATGAAGCCTGCGCGCCAGGTAGAAGCGGTGGAACTGATGGTGGCCAGTGGCACCATCAGCGTGGCGCACGCCGACGCACTGCTTAAAGCGACTCCGCCCGAGCAACGCTGTGACAAACGTGCAAGTGCCAGAGCCAAAGAGCCGCCCATGGAACAGATTGCCAAGCTCGAAAAGGAAATGACCAAAGTCCACACCCTTTACCGGGATGCAGAAAACCATTACGGCTCAGACCTTTTGAACCTGGTGCTGGCCAAAGGCTATCTTGCCAAGCTGCTGGGCAATGAAGCCGTCAAAACCTTCATTGACCGGCAGGAGCCTGAAATACTTGAACACTTTGAACTGGTGGTCAACACCGTCAGTATGGAAGAGGCGGTTCAGCAAGAAGAGGCTGCCGCATAAACGGCTGATCATGATCAAGAACGCAAGCCGGTACGACGAGACGCATCTCAAGTTGATGCGGCTGGTTCAGGCTACGCCGGCCATTGTGCAGCGCGATGTGGCCAAGGCCCTGGGCATGAGCCTGGGCAGAACCAACTTTTGTATCAAAACACTGGTCA
>CAINUX010000250.1 GCA_903853895.1 uncultured beta proteobacterium
AAGCGTGAGAAGGACGAAGCCTCGCAAAAACGCCTGGAGCTGATCAACGAAGAGATCACCGCGCTGCAAAAAGAGATTGCCGATCTGGATGAAATCTGGAAAGCCGAGAAGGCCCAGGCCCAAGGCTCGAAGACCATCATGCAAGAGGTGGAGAAGGTGCGCTTCCAGATCAAGGAGCTGACCGACAAGGGCGATTTCAACAAGGCCGGTGAGCTGCAATACGGCAAGCTGCCCGAGCTGGAGAAGCGCCTGAAAGATGCACAAGCGCAGGAAGCTGGCAAAGCCAAAAATGCCAAGGATGGTGGCCGAGCACAGTTGCTGCGCACCATGGTTGGCGCCGAAGAAATTGCCGAGGTAGTGAGCCGCGCGACCGGCATTCCCGTGTCAAAAATGATGCAGGGTGAAAAGGACAAGCTGCTGCAGATGGAAGCCAAGCTGCACGACCGCGTGATTGGTCAGAACGAAGCCATTGCCGCAGTGGCGAATGCCATTCGCCGCTCGCGCTCGGGCCTCTCCGATCCGAACCGCCCCACTGGCTCCTTCCTGTTCCTGGGCCCCACCGGCGTGGGCAAGACCGAGCTGTGCAAGGCGCTGGCGGGCTTTTTGTTTGACAGCGAAGACCACCTGATCCGCATCGACATGAGCGAGTTCATGGAAAAACACTCCGTGGCCCGCCTGATCGGTGCGCCGCCGGGATACGTGGGCTACGAGGAGGGCGGTTACCTGACCGAAGCCGTGCGCCGCAAACCCTATGCCGTACTGCTGCTCGACGAGGTTGAAAAAGCCCACCCCGATGTGTTCAACGTGCTGTTGCAGGTGCTGGACGATGGTCGCCTGACCGACGGCCAGGGCCGCACCGTGGACTTCAAGAACACCATCATCGTGATGACCAGCAACATTGGTTCGCAAATGATCCAGGCCATGGTCGGCCAGGACTATGAGGACGTGAAGGATGCGGTGACTGGAGAGCTGAAGAACCATTTCCGTCCCGAGTTCCTGAACCGGATTGACGAGACCGTAGTCTTCCACTCGCTGGACGCTACCCATATCGCCAATATCGCCAAGATCCAGCTTGGCGTGCTGACCGCGCGCCTGGCGAAGATGGACTTGGGGCTGGTCGTGTCCGACGCGGCGGTGGCCGAGCTGGCCAAGGTCGGTTTCGACCCGGTGTTTGGTGCGCGCCCGCTCAAGCGTGCGATCCAGCAACGCATCGAGAACCCGCTGTCCAAGCTGTTGCTGGAGGGCAAGTTTGCGCCCAAGGACACCATCAACGTGGGCGTGGACACCATTCAGGCGCCCGGACAGTTCAGCTTTTCCTGATGCCTGATGCCTGACGCGGGGGGTAAAGGCCAAATTGGCCTCCAGCCCTCGTGGAATATGCGCAGTCAGCTATGGATTTGGTAGCGAATCCTGGCTGGCTTTTACATATTCAGATAAGAGCGGCCAACGGGCGAACAGAATCCTACGAAGCCAGCGACGTTCAGAATCACCGTGACCCAAAAGGTGGCACGAAATTCGGCTTTGGCCGACTTGTGCCGTAGGAATTGTTGAGCGAGCAGCGCGCCCGGCCAACCACAGGCCAGCGCCAGGAAGTGCAGCGTGCTCTCGGGAGTGCGCCAGGCACCCTGGGTGGCCGCTGACTTGTCCATGGCGTACGCCACAAACGTGATCACGCTTGCAGCGCCATAGATAGCTGCGATCCAGAGCGGCGGCTTCCACAACACGCTGACTGCCAGATACAGCAGAAGAAACACGGGAATCACAAAGAGGGTAGCCGTGCCCCAATGCGCAGACGATGCGCTGCGCGTTCGCCTGCTGGGGGCTGCCTTGGGAAGCGGGCTTACTTTTTTCGCACGCTTCTTGCCCTGTGGACCAAGCTCCACCTCAAAGGAAACCAACTGGTTCACTTCCGGGCGGCCACTGCGTGTACTGAATGCCTTGACGTGGACAAAAATTTCCTGGCCGCCCTGGGTTGGGGCAATGAAGCCGAATCCACGGTCGTCGTTCCAGGTAGTGAGAGTGCCTTCGAATCGCATCGCGGGGCTGGAGCGTTCGTTCCCTACAGCGCCAGCGTCATGAAGACGCTGTAGGGGTCTTCCGGGTAGTCGGCGAACGGATCGCAGCGTTTGAAGCCAAAACCTTCGTACAGCTTGATGGCGGGCTCGAAGCCTGGCACCGAGCCAGTCTCCAGGCTTAGGCGGCCGTAGGAACGTTTGCGGGCTTCTGCCAGGATATGGACCATCATGGCCTTGGCGGCGCCCTTGTTGCGGTGCTTTGCTGCGGTGCGCATGGACTTGATCTCGCCGTGGTCGGCGCTCAACTCCTTGAGCGCGCCGCTGCCCAGCAGTTCGGCGCCGGACCAGATGGTCCAGAAAGTAATTTCGGGTTTGCGCAAGCCGTCCAGGTCTAGCGCATGCACGCTCTCAGGGGGCGAGAGCTGGCGCATGTGGTGCAGGTGCTCTTCCAGCAGGCCATGGATTTCAGGTCCGGTGAGGTCGTCAGTTCTAATGTGCATGGCTGTTTCGGGTAGTTGCCAGAGAATTATTACCCCAACATTGCTCATATTTCCAGCCGGTCAATTCTTCGGCAACCGCACGCGCGTGTGCGGGCACGTCGGCAATCTTCCCCCCTGCTTTGATACGTGCAATTTCTTCCAGTAAAACGGCGTGATTCTTTCGATCCAGTTTCATTTGGGTTGTGTAGTAAATCCCACCCAAAGCCAAGCCAATCACCCCCAGCGTGAAGACGCCTATGATTGCATGCACCGCAGTCGTTGGTTGGGTGGCCTGACCCGAGAGAAACCCAAACTGGCTGAGCGTCCACCCCATCCCGAATACCACGACGGAGCGCGTCAACTTGCCGGCAAATGTCATGGCACCTGCGTAGATGCCTTCGCGGCGTCTGCCGGTCAGCACTTCATCGACATCTGCCAAAAAGGTGTAGATGGTCCAGGGAATGTAATAAACCCCGCCGGTGCCAATTCCAAACACCGCGGTAATACCAAACAGTGCGATGACGGTTGCCTGTTGCGACCAGCCCAGGAAATACAGCGAGGTATATCCCAGCACGCTGATACAAACAATCGTCAAGGCAATGCGGTAGGGTCTTGCAAAGCCCATTCGGATACAGATTGCGATGAACAGCAAGGTCGAGCCTAACTGCATCACGGAGCTGAAGCCATTGAGGTAGGCAACGATGTGTTTGTCCTGGCCCAAACCGAAAATGATGAAGTAGGTGAAGGCTGAAGCAAATAGCCATTCCGCACCAAAACCTAACAAGTACATTCCCAGGTGTTTGCGAAAAATCTTCAGGTGAAACGTGGACGCCATATCGACACACAGTTTTTTCAGCGCTTGCCACAGGCTCGCCGTTCTCTCTTGTGCGACCTCATTGAACGGGCGCTCCCAGGATGTCAGATACAGGGCCAGCATGGCCCCTGACATGATGACTGCGTAGATGATGCCAGTCAGCAGGAACGGGGTAGGGGACTCCTTGCTATAGATGAGAAAGAGCTGAGCAGGAATGAACGCCGCCAGGAAGTTGGCGCCTTTGCCAAACATGGCTTTGGATCCGGTCAGTTTCGAGCGCACTGCAAAGTCGGTTGTCATTTCAGTGGCCAAGGTCTCATACGGAACCATGATCGAGGTGTAAACCAGCTCAAACAGCGCGTACATGGTCAGGTAGTACCAAAAGCCAAAGCCCTGGATCCACATCAGGGGGTACAGTAGAACCAATGGGATACCGATGAGGATAAAGAAGCGCCGCCTGCCAAACCTTCTTCCGATTTTGGTGTTGTAGAAGTTGTCGCTGATGTAGCCCATGATCGGGTTACTGATCGCATCCAATATGCTGGCAACCGAGAATATGGCCGCGGCTTCCACGACCGTCAAGTTGCAGAAAGTCGTGTAGAAGTAAATAAGCCATGCGCCACTGATGGCCAGGGCGCCACTGCCCAACAGGTTTGCACTTCCGTAACACAATGTGTGCTTCATTGTGATGTGTCTGGTCATAGTCCACTGGCTCAGGTTCGTTAAATGGAAAGGCGTTCCATTTTCTATGGATTATCGTTTCAAATCCATGAAGCCAAGTATCGCACCTTGGCCGAGCCCCTCATCTGCGTAGGAACCCTAGGTCAGCCCCAGAGCACCGACCGCATCGATATGGCTGCCCCCTGGTAGCCCGTGTTGAAAAAGCGCGGCTTGTCGGTGCTGCGTGCCGCGCCTGCTGCATACAGCAACGGCAGATAGTGCTCATAGGTGGGGTGGGACTGCTGCGCCACGGCGCCCAGGGTCTGGAAGTTTTGCAGGGTGTCGAGCTGGCCTGTGCTGATCTGTTCCTGCACCCCGGTGTCAAATTGCGTGGCCCAGTCGTACGCCTCGTTGGGGCCGGTTCCGGGGCGCATCGCCCGCAGGTTGTGCACGGTGTTGCCACTGCCCACGATCAGCACACCGCGATCGCGCAGCGCCTGCAGTTGCCGCCCCAAGGCGTAGTGCTCGCCAGGCGGGCGGCTGTAATCCATGCTCAGCTGCAGCACAGGAATGTCAGCCTTGGGGAACATGGGCTTGAGCACCGACCAGGTGCCGTGGTCCAGGCCCCAGGCATCCAGATCCACGCCAAGCGGCGCGCCGGTGGCGGGCGACTTCAGTTCCTTGGCGAGGCTGGTGGCTACTGCGGGCGCGCCGGGTGCCGGGTACTGCTGGTCAAACAGCGCCTGCGGAAAGCCACCAAAATCGTGGATGGTTTTGGGGGTCGCCATGCCAGTGACCTGCCAGCCGCCGCGGGTGAGCCAATGGGCCGAAATGCACAGAATCAGCTGGGGCCGCTCGGTGCGCGCCAGCAGTTCGGTGCCGATAGCTTGCCAGCTGCGCCGCCAGGCGTTGTCTTCGATGGCGTTCATGGGGCTGCCGTGGCCGACGAACAGAACCGGCATGGGCGCAGAGGGCTTGAGAGTTCGGAGTAAGGCAAGGTTGGCGGCATCCGCAAGTGAGGTCATGAAAACTCCAGGTAAGGCGGCCAGCGTGGCCAAAGTGGTTCTTCTTTGCATGGTGAGTGGGGTTATTGTTTTGATAGCGTCTTGGTCTGAAAGTAGCTTGGTGCCTTGCCCATGGCCTGTTTGAACATGGCGCTGAAGGCGCTGTCACTGGCGTACCCACTGGCGGCCGCCACCTTGGAGATGGGCACACCGCGCGCCAACTGGGGCAGGGCGTGGGCTAGCACGGCCTGTAGGCGCCACTGCTGGTAGCTGGTACCCAGTTCGTCACGGAACAAGCGTGCCACGGTACGTTCGCTGGCGCCAACCTGAGCCACCCAATCGCGCAGCTGGGACTTTTCTGATGGATCGCGCAGAACAGCTTCGCACAAGGCGCGCAGGCGCTTGTCGCCATGTTCCGGGTGGGGCATGGGCACGCCCAGCGCCTGGATGGTGGCACGTGCCACTTCGTCCAAGGTCAACGCCATGATGGCGTCATCCCGCGGGCCAGGCACCGAGTCTTCCAACGCGTGGACCAGTTCACGCAACAACTTGCTGACGACCAGAACCCGGCAGTCGTGCCAGCCATCCGGTGTGACGCCAGGGTCCAGGTCCACTGTACGTAGCTCCGCCGCCTCCAGAACCAGCACGTGGTGCTGCACCTGGGGCGGTATCCACACAGCGCGCGTGGAGGGCACGATGTAGGTGGTTTGTACTCCCGTCTGGGTCACGGTGACTTGCATCAGCCCGCTGGCGCAGTAGGTAAACTGGGCCCAGGGGTGCTGGTGGGGTTCGATGTGGGCGTCCATGGCCAGCGAGCGTGCACGGCTGCGCACTGGACGGGCAAGGGTCGGCGGGCGCTTGGCGGAGTCATCAAAACGCACGGGGGTGAGGGTGGCTTTGCGCTTCATGGGGCGTGTATGTTGTCTGGTGGGCTCGTTGATGCCAATTTGGCGGGAATTCGACAATTATTGTCTTTTTGTCGTATGACGCCTTGGGCAGCGCCCACTTACCATTCACCCATGACCACAGCCACCCTCCAATCCCAATCCAACGCCGTCCCCGTGCAACAGGATGCCACCATCATCGGCCTGGTGGGCCTGGCCCATGCCAGCTCGCACTTTGGCCATCTGCTGTTGCCGCTGATGTTTCCGGTGTTCATGAAAGAGTTTGGTCTGAGTTACTCGGAGCTGGGTTTGCTGATGACTACATTTTTTGTCGTCTCTGGTATTGGCCAGGCCAGCTCCGGCTTTGTTGTGGACAGGCTCGGCGCGCGGCCCTTGCTGTTTGTGGCGCTGGGCATCTTCATTGCGGCCTGCGTGGCGGCCTCCATGGTGACCGGCTACAGCGGGCTGCTGCTGGTGGCGGCGTTGGCCGGCCTGGGCAACGCCACCTTCCACCCGGTGGACTTCACCATTCTGAACCAGCGCGTCTCGGCCCCGCGCCTAGGTTACGCCTTCAGCGCGCATGGGCTGACCGGCAACCTGGGCTGGGCCGCGGCACCGGTGTTTTTTGCCAGCCTGGGCGCAACCATCGGCTGGCGCAGCGCCTACGTGGCCGCGGCACTGATGTATGTGGGCATTCTGGCTCTGATGGTGTTGCAGCGCGACAAGCTCAGCACCCAGGTGGCGCACCGGGATCCGCATGCGGTGGCCAAAGGCCACGCCGAGCACGACATGGCCTTCATGAAGCTGCCCGTGGTGTGGTGGTGCTTTGGCTTCTTTTTGCTCTCCACGATGACGCTGGCGGTGGTGCAGAGCTTTGCAGTTTCCATTCTCAAAGCCATGCATGGCATCAGCTTCGAGGCAGCCACCTACACCATCACCGCGTACATGCTATGCGGCGCAGTGGGCATGTTTGTCGGTGGTTTCATCGCGGCCCGCGCAGCCAATAGCGACCGCGTGGTGGCGATGGCCATGGCCACGGGGGCAGTGTTGTTGGCCCTGTGCGGTACTGGCTGGCTGGGTGCCACGGCCACCATGGTGGTGCTGGCTGCCACCGGCTTTGCCGTGGGCATTGGCGGGCCCTCCCGCGACATGATGATCAAAAAGGCTACGCCCAAGGGCGCCACCGGGCGGGTCTATGGACTGGTGTACTCGGGTCTGGACACGGGTTTTGCCATTTCGCCCATTGTTTTTGGGGTCTTCATGGACCGCGGCTGGTACGGCGCCACCCTGTTGGGCGCCGCGCTGGTGCTGTTGTTGAGCGTGGGCGCCGCGCTGGGCGTGGGGGTGCGCACGGGCAAGTGAGGGGTGGCAAGTGCAATCACTGGCATGATAGAGGGCTTTTCAGAGGGTTTTTCGCCCGCATTTTTTGAATTCCGTCATGACCGAACC
>CAINUX010000251.1 GCA_903853895.1 uncultured beta proteobacterium
AATGGCCATCAGCACGGTGTCTTTCAACACGGTTTCCGAAATGGCCATGGTGCCCGACAGGCTGTGCAAAATGCCGACCTTGATGGTGTCGGCAGCAAACGCTGGCACGGTAGACAGCGTGGTGAGAGCGACGGCAGCAGTAAGTGCCTTTAGCGTAAATCGACGTGAGTTGGTGCGTTGCATGGGTGTGACCTTCCGAAGTTAAAGAAAACCAGCTTCGCTGCGCATGCCGGCCTTGTCAGGCAGGCGTTGCATAGCGATGGAGTGACTTTAGGGAAGGACACGGGGATGCGAAATACGCCGAGTGGCGTACTCGTGGTTACCAGTGGGTTACGCAATGAGACTGCTCACGCCGCATGGTTGCAAACCATGCCGTCAAACGTTTACATTGCGTTGCATTTCAACATGCCGTGGAAACGGCAAGACGCCACACTCTGGGTTATCCTGACAGCCCCTGTGACGCCGCTGCGCTGCCCAAGCGTTGGCTGCTTGCACACCGTCTCACCTACGCCCCAAAGCGTTCCGGAATACAGGAGAGAAACCACATGCATTCGACCCCCCCATCCCCCCACCCCATCTCAGAAGCCGCGATCGCGCAGCTGGTTGGCCAGGTCTATGAAATTGCGCCCCCCGCCGAGCGGCGGCGCTTGTTGGAGCATCTGATCAGGCCGCTTGGCGTGCTATCGCTGGTTGCAGTGGCGAATGGGATTTTCGCCAGCCTGCGCTATCAAAGCGGTTGGCCAGACATGCAGATCAGAATCGAGGATGCACAGAGTATTCAGGCCAGGGATGTCATTGCGCTGGTGAGCTACGTTCAGCAGGTCAGCGTGCATGCCGTGGATGGCCTGGCCAGCGTATTGGCGACTTCACCCGTGATGACAGGTTCCGCCGCAGCCTCGCTGCTAATCACGCTGCTGCTGCAACGCTCGCGAACACGTCGTGCGGAGGACCGTGAGGCGTGAATGAAGCGGGATCTGCGAGACGAGACCGTGCTCGCAGCAATTCGGCGAGCAGTTGGTCGATCTGATCCAGGAATGCTTCTCGGCTTGAATGCGGTTGCTCAGTAAACATCACGGTTGAGCGCTCTGCCACGCCAAATTCACCCGCCTGGCGCGCCCAGCAACGGACATCGCAATAGGCAATCAAGGCCAGCTTGCCCAAGTCACCGGACCAACGGGCCTGCTGCAGGTCTTCCAGCAGATCATCAAGTCCCAAGCTTATCGAGTTCGTCATGTTGCGTCGCAGCATAGAGTCGCCATCTGACGCGATTCTTACAACCGCCTCGCGCGAATTAGAGGATTCCCCCTCATCTTCTCGGGCTTGCGCGGTTTCAGGCCTTGATCCTGTCCTGCACCAAGGCGGCCATACGGGCCGCTTCTTCGCTGGCCTGCCCACTCAATCCGGCGGCAACGCCCTGCTGGTTTGCATTGGGCTGGTTCTGGCTGACTTTCCACTTTCCCACCCAGCGCTGCACCGGGATTTCAATGCCTACGATGGCCTTGAGCATGCTGTCTATGTAGTCTGCAGGCGCATCCGCCACCTGCCAAGGCCGCGCCTGGCCTGCCTCGTGGGTTTGGGTGAGCCGGGATACCACGTCCAACACGCGGTCCGGGTCTTCAAAGGCCAGGGGCACGCCGTGGGCATGCACGATGGCGTAGTTCCAGGTTGGCACAGCCTTGCCGTTCGCATGCTTGCTGGGGTACCAGTTGGGCGACACATAGGCTTGCGGACCCGTGAACACTGCCACCGACCCAGCGCCGTCGGCCAACGCCTGCCAGACCGGATTGGCGCGCGCTACATGGCCGACCAGCGTACCGTGCTCCCCGCGGTCCGTGTCCAGCAGGAATGGAATGTGATTCACCAGCAACTCACCGTGGTGCTGCACGACCCATGTAGACAGCGGATGGGCGCGCACCAGCGCGTGCAAAGTGGCAGTGTCGGTTTCTTCAAAGTGCCGGGGCAGATAGGTCATGGTTTGGACTGGTTTGGGGTTTCAAAAATCGGCTCGCACAAAACCTCGGTCTTGACGGAGTTGGCGATAAAGCAGGACGCATGCGCCCGGTGGTGCAAGTCCAGCAGTTCGTCCCGCGCAGGCGTGCGCTCGGGTGCAAACTGCACGGCCGGGTAAAGGGTGACGCGGGTCATGGCCAACTGGCCTTCGGCGTTGCGCGCCATCACGCCCACCGCCGCGTCGCGGTAGCCGTCCACCACCCAGCCGGCGCGCGCCGCAATGTCCAAAAACCACAGCATGTGGCAGCTCGACAGCGAAGCGACAAAGGCCTCCTCGGGGTCCACACCCGCAGCGTCGGAATAGGGCAAGGGCACGACGTGGGGCGAGGAAGAAGCAGGAACCACGGCCCCGCCGTCGAACTGCCAGGTGTGGCGACGACTGTAACGGTGGTCGGCAAACGACGTGTTGTCGCGCTGCCAAACAATGGTGCTGGTGTATTGGGCCATGAAGGCTTCCCCGGTAGATCGCAATTGCCAAACGAAATCGCGAATTTTGATAGTCTATTGCCTATCGTCGGCGGTAGCGTGCTGGGGTCTCACCCACCTGGTTCGAAAACAGGCGTGAGAAAGTTGGCACATCAGCATAGCCCACCGACTCAGTGATGCGCGCAATGCTCCAGTTGGTGTCCACGAGAAGCTGCTTGGCCCTGTCCACACGCGCCTTTTGCAAGAGGCCCAGTGGTGTCAGACCGGTCTGCGCCTTCACCCGACGCAGTAACGTGCGGGTGCTGACATGGAAGGCCTGGGCCAGACGCTCCAGGTCGTAGGCCTCGGTCAGCCGCGAACCCAGCCACTGCGCCACGCTGTGCGCAAACGACGGCAGGCCGGTGGGTGCCAAAAGCGCGCTATCCACAAACGGCGCCTGGCTGGCGCGCGGCTGGGAAAGCAGGGCCAGCCGCGCGGTGGCAGTGGCCACCTCGGCGCCCAGGGTCTTTTTGACCAGGTGAATGGCCAAATCAAACGCCGAGCTGACGGCCCCCGTGGTGGTGATGGCGCCGTCATCCACCAGCACGGCATCGGCTTTCAAAGTAGCGGCCGGATAGCGACTTGCCAGTTCGCCCGCGCACAGCCATGCGGTGGTGGCGTTGCGGCCTGCCAGCAAGCCGGCCTCACCCAGTAAAAACGTGCCTATGCAGACCGCGGCCACCGGCGTGCCACTGGCAAAGCTCTTGCGGATAACGGCCAGCTCGCGTCTCAGCGGCGCGAGCTTGTCGTCCCACTCATCCTGCCGGCGGATCTCCAGACCGGGCACGATGAGCAGGTCATACCCGCCTGCAGGCCGCTGCACGCCAACCGAGAAACCGCCGGCCACCGTGACCATGCGCCCACCCAGTCCCACCACCTGCACCTCAAATGGCGGTGATGCGGTCTTGCGCAGCGCGCGGGCGACGTTGCCGGCTATCAGCAGCACGTCAGCCACCGCAAAGATTTCGGTCGCCATGCAGCCCGCATAGGCCAGGATGGCAATGCGCACGGGTTTGGTTTTTTGGGGCAGCGATGGTTTTGCGGGCATATGGCGGTAACACCATCAAATATGGCAATAACGCCATGCTACTTGAACCCACGCCAGTTTGACAATGCGACACCATGCAAATTACCCAACTCCGCAACGCCACCCTCATCGTGCACATCGGCCATCGCCACATCCTGGTCGACCCGATGCTGGCCCCCAAAGACGCGCTTCCGCCGCTGCGCCTGCTGGACGGTAAACGCCTGCGCAATCCGGTCATCGACCTGCCAATGCAGGCCGATGCCGCGCTCAAGCAGGTCACCCATTGCCTGATCACACACTGCCAAAAAGGCCACTTTGACCACTTGGACGGCTATGGCAAGCAATGGCTGCGCGAGACCCAGACCCCCGTCATCTGCACGCCGCACGATGCTGCGTATCTGCGCAAGCGCGGACTGAATGTGCAAGCCTTGTCCGCCGAGCACGACCAGCCCAGCCCATTCTTTGAAGGCCGCATCCGCACGCTGCGCTGCACGCATGGCGAGGGCCTGGTCGGCCGGTTCATGGAGCACGGCGTCGGCTACCTCATTGAAACGCCAGGTGAGCACAGCCTCTACTTGGCAGGCGATACGGTATTGACGCCGCGCATTCGCGACTTCGTTGTAACGCACCAGCCAGGCGTATGCGTGATCCCCGCCGGTGGCGCCCGCTTTGATGTCGGGCAGGACATCATCATGGGACTGGACGACGCGATCGCATTCACGCGGCTGTCAACCGGCATCGTCATCGCCAATCATCTGGAGGCCATCAGTCACTGCCCGGTCACCCGCAAGGACCTGCTGGCTGCAGGGCACGCCGCTGGGGTCAGCCAACGCCTGCGCGTGCCACACGACGGGGAAACACTGGTGTGCGACATCGGCCCCATCGTGCAGCCGGTTGAAGCAAGCAGTTAGCTTGCGGCGGCGCGCTCGGCACGCAAGAGGCCAGCTAAGATACCCTTCAGTTGAAGGGGCAGCAGTGCAACGAGCGGACTACATACATTTGGCGCGTATCAGTGAGCAGGCCTGTGCCGACGATAGCGACGCCTATCGCCGCAGCGTGGCCGGCTTCGCTGCGCTGGGCTACCTGTGGGTGATGGGTTGCTTTGTGCTGGCCATTGTCCTCCTGGCATGGAGCCTCTACGCCATGTCCCAAGACCGGTTCAAGGGCTTTCACGTTGCCTTGCTGATCGCCGCTGTCGGCCTGTTGTGGACCAGCTCGCGGGCCTTGTGGTTCCGCCTGGAAGCGCCGCAGGGCGCGATTCTGACAGAGGCTGATGCGCCGGCCCTATTCAAGGCACTGGAGCGCATCCGCAAGAAAATCAAGGGGCCCGCCATCGACCATGTGCTGCTGGACGGCAGTTTCAACGCAAGCATCAGCCAGGTACCCCGCTGGGGACTGCTGGGGGGCGCCACCAACTACCTGACCATTGGCCTGCCCCTGCTATTGGCGATTGACCGGCCGCGTTTTCTGACCGTTCTGGCGCATGAGTATGGGCACTTGCGCGGTGGCCACGGGAAGTTTGCGGCCCGGATCTACCGCACACGCATGAGCTGGATGAAGCTGGAGCGTAGCTTGCGCCATGACTCGGGCGCGGTGGCAATGGCATCCCAGGCTTTTCTGCGCTGGTACTTTCCACGCTTCATGGCCAGGACCTTTGCCTTGGCCCGCCAGGATGAATATGAGGCCGACCGCATCGCAGGCAAACTGGTGGGGCGGGATGTGGTCGGTGCAGCACTGACCGAGATTTCCATCAAAGGCCAGTGGCTCAAGGCCGAATTTTGGCCATTGCACTGGAGCGCTGCATTGGGTAGTCCACAGCCGGCTGGCCCCTTTGGCGCCATGCGGACCTTGCTGGCACAACCCGTGGCCGATGATTTTGCCCGCCAGTCGTTACGCCAGGCATTGATTCAACTCAGCGGCGAAGTCGATACCCACCCAGTTTTGCGCGACCGCCTGGAAGCCCTGAACGCCAGCAAGAAACTGCCCGTGTGGTCCACACGCACTGCGCTGGAGCTGTTGGGAAGCGGCGCCGACACATGGCTGGAGCGCTTTGACAAGGAATGGTGCCGCGACAATGCCAGCGACTGGAAGTTGCACCATGCCTACCTGCGCCGGGTTCAGGTCGGTATCGACACGCTGACCGCTAGCATCCGGCGCAACAACGCTGATGAAATGACACAACTGGGTGATCTGCAACGGCGACTGGACGCCCGCTCTGACGTTCGCGGGTGCTACGAACACGCCTTGCAACTCTCGCCAGGTCATGCCGGTGCTTTGCGGGGCATGGTGAACTGCCTGACAGAGGCCGACCACCTGGCGCGCATCGATTGCCTCGGGCAATTGTTTGAACTCAGCGTTGCCAACCGCTGGTGGGCATGCTGCACCGCAGTGCGTGCGCTGGAAAGGAGCGTCGCGGCGGGCCATCCAGACGGCAGGACGCTCAAGCTCTGGCGCGAGCGCCTGAAGGAGGCAGATGTGGCCGAGGACAGGGCCTGGAAGGAACTGGCAGAGTCACCGTACTTCCAGTCAATCGCGCGCCACGACCTGAACGATTTTGAAAAAGGCGAGCTCCAGTCCGACCTGGCCCGCTGCAAACCGGTGGTGCGCGCCTGGTTGGTGCGCAAAGTCCTGCAGGAGTTTCCCTACCGACGCTGCTACATCCTGTTTATCGAAGTGCCTGGCATGGATGACGAGGACCGCTACCAACTGTGCCGCCGTCTGGAACAGACCCTGGATTTGCCAGGTCAGGTTCTGGTGCTGTGGGCCGGACAATCCCCCACGCTGGAGGACATCCAGCGCAACGCGTTTGACCCACTGTATGTGCGTGCACTGAACTGACCTGGGCGTACTGATTCAACTGCTATGCGACCCCCGGTGCGCCCAGCCCGTCGTATGGCGCTCGATCACACTAAACAACTCGTACATCGCCATGGCCATGGCCCCAACCACCAGCAGACCGGCAAATGCCAGCCCCATCTGCATGGCCGAACCGGCCGAGATCAGCAAGTAGCCAATGCCTTCATTGGCGGCCGTCATCTCGGATACCGTGGTGCCCACAAACGCCAGCGTAATGGAGACCTTTAACGATCCGTAAAAGTAGGGCATGGAGCGCGGCAGGCCTACCTTGACAAGCACATCCCATCGCTTGGCCCCCAGCACACGCAACACGTCTTCCAGCTCAGGCTCCAGCGTAGCAAGGCCGGTGGCGATGTTGACCATGATGGGGAAGAAGCTGATCAAAAAAGCCGTCAGAATGGCTGGTCCCACGCCTATGCCAAACCAGACCACCAGAATCGGCACAAATGCGGCCTTGGGCAAGGCGTTGAAGCCGGTCATCAGCGGGTATACGGCGGCATAGGCCAGGCGCGAGCTTCCAATCACAAACCCGAGCAAAACTCCCACCACAATGGCCAGGCCAAAACCCGCCATCGTGACCCAATAGGTGCGCCAGGCATGTGCAGCGATGATGCCCTTGAACTCCATGAACTGGGTCCAGATGCGCCACGGGCTGGGGAAGATGAACTCAGACACATCCAGCGCCGAGCACAGGATCTGCCACACCACAATAATCACCACCAGCAGGATCCACGGAGCCCACATCTCCACTAGTTTCTTGTTCATTCGTTTGTCTCGCGATGTGGACTATGCAGAAACCACTGCACCGGTTTGGCGAATCGCACCAATATGGCCGCGCAACTCGTGCACGATGTCGGAGAACTCCTTGGTGTAGGTGACTTCCAGGTCGCGCGGGCGCGCCAGTTCAATGTCTCGCTTCACCACAAAGCGACCGGGGCTTTTGCTCATGACGTACACCGTGTCGGCCAGAAACACCGACTCGCGCAAGTCGTGGGTCACCAGAATCACATTGAACCGCTGCTCGGTCCACAGGTCACGCAGAATGCACCACAGCTCTTCCCGTGTAAACGCATCAAGCGCACCAAAAGGCTCATCCAGCAGCAGCATCTTGGGCTCGTGGATCAGTGCACGGCAAATGCTGGCGCGCTGCTGCATGCCGCCCGACAGCTGCCACGGGAACTTGTCCTCGTAGCCACCCAGCCCGACCTTTTGCAGCAGGTGACGTGCACGTTCCACGTATTCCTTGCGCTTGGCCTTGAAACTGCTGCGATAGGGCTCCACAATTTCCAGCGGCAACAACACGTTGTCCACCGTGGTGCGCCACGGCAACAGGGACGGTGCCTGGAAAGCCATGCCGGAGATCTTGAGCGGCCCGGTGACCGGTTGCCCGTCAATCAGAATCTTGCCCATGGAGGGCATCTTCAAGCCCGTGGTGAGCTTCATGAAGGTGGATTTGCCGCAGCCCGATGGTCCGACGATGGCGATGAATTCGCCCTGGCGCACCTTGAGGTCGATGGCTTCTACCGCAAAGTGGTTTTGCTGCAGCAACTCCTCGTTGTAGGCCAGCCAGACATCCTGAAAATCAACAAACCAGGGGGTTGGATTCGGCGATGCATTAGTCATTAAATTGGCCTCTAGCCCTCGTATTCATTGTTTATATCGCTATGCATACGATAGCAAAACAACCACGGAGTCAGTGTCACTTCTTGGGCAGAATCGCCAACTCGGCCTTGGAAGGCAAGAAGGAGCCGTTCCAGACGGTGTCTGCATTGATTCGGGTCTTGGTGTTAAACGCGTCGGACACCTGGCTGGCCATCAGCGCCATGCGCGGGGCGCTGACCTGGCCGAATCCTTCGGCTCGGGCATTGGGGCTGTTTATGACGGTGTCAATGGCCAGCTTGAGACGGCGGGTTTCCAGATCGACATTGATGATGCCGTCACGTGCTTTGACATCGGCAATGGCCGCAGCCGGATTGGCCAGCACCTCTTTGGTGCCCTTGGTGAATGCCAGCAAAAAGGCTTTGACCGCGGCAGGGTTCTCTTTGAGCAGCTTGGGTGACACGATGATGGCGTTGCCATAGAGTTTCACGCCAAAGTCCGGGTAGGGCATGACGACCACGTCTTCCGCCTTGATGCCCCGCGCCTCCAGATTCAGCAGCGACGTGAAAGTGAAACCGGTAATGGCATCCACATCACCGCGCACCAACATGGTTTCACGCAGCGGTGGGTCCATGGCAGTCCACTGGACACCCGTCACTGCGTTGGCTTTGGCAAAGATCGGAAAGGCACGGCGGCCCGCATCAAACACGGGCGCACCCAGCTTCTTGCCGCTCAGATCTGCGGGTGTTTTGATGCCTGATTTTTTGAGCGCCATGACCGATGCAGGCGTGTCGTTGTAGACCATCATCACGGCGATGGGCTTGTTGGGCGCGTCGGGGTTGTTGGCGTGGAACTCCATCAGCGCGGCCAGATCGGCCAACCCCATGTCGTAGGCGCCCGAGGCCACCCGCGTGACCGTACCGCCAGAGCCGTTGCCCGCATCGATGGATACATCGAGTTTGGCGTCCTTGAAATAGCCCTTGGCGGCGGTGGTCAGAAACAGCGCGGACGGCCCCTCAAAACGCCAGTCCAATTGAAACTTGATCGAAGTGGTCTGGGCATGGACAGCACTTGAGGCCAAAGCCGCAAGGGCGATCACGGTGCATGTGAGGAAGCTGCGTTTTTTCATGGGGACTCCGACGGATGGTCAAGACAAAAGAATGATCTGTTGTGAGTGAGCAAGAACGATGCCTGATTTGAGACACACCCAAGCAGGCATGCGTGGCCCACAAATTGCATTGCCTCGTGCGGAACACCCACCACTTCTTCAACTTCACAGGGAAACCGTCAAAATGCACCAAAACCTTACACGCGCTGCGGTCTGCGCAACTGTCTGCGCTTGCACCATGGCCGCCCAGGCCGCTACGTTCAGCGACACCTCCATCGGCTACCGCTATGGAACTGAATATGCAGAGCCCTTCAACAACAACGCCATCAGCAAAGACATCATCAATCTGAACCATATCAGCGGGTACAAGTACGGCACCAACTTCTTCAATGTCGACATGCTGCTGTCGGACAACAAGGATCCTGCTGGAGCTGGATCTGGCAACGGCGCGCAGGAGGTCTACATCGTGTACCGCAACACCGTCGAACTGGAGAAGCTCACGGGATCGGCCTACAAGTTTGGGCCGGTGCGGGGTATGGGTATCACCGCTGGTTTTGACTACAACACCAAGACCGACGCCGGCTACAACTCCAAGAAGCGCATGCTGGTGGCAGGCCCCACTTTCATGATGGACGTGCCCGGCTTCCTGAATATCAGCCTGCTGGCGCTGTGGGAAAGCAATGCGCCCTACAACACCTTCAGCAAGGTGTCTACGCCGCGCTATGGATACGACGCGCACGCCATGCTAGGTGCAGCCTGGGGCATTCCTCTGGGCGGAAGTGGTCTGTCGTTTGAAGGCTTCGCCAACTTCATTGCCGCCAAGGGCAAGAACGAGTTTGGCGGCGACACAGCGGCAGAGACCAACATCGACATGCAAATCATGTATGACCTGAGTGGTGTGATCGGTGCGCCCCCCAAGAGCCTGAAGGTCGGACTGGAATACCAGTACTGGAAGAACAAGTTTGGAAATGACAGTGAAGCCGGCACGGGGAACAAGGGCGCATTCGCCAAGACTCCCATGGTCCGCGTCGAATACCACTTCTAAAAACGCACCGGGGACCAGCGAGTTTTTTTGTCTCGCTGGTCATCCCTCAAATTGTGGATGCAGCTGGCGGATGCGCGTCATGGCCATGCCGGCGGCCGCGGTACGTGTCTCGACCCCCAGCTTGACGAAGATGCGCTCCAGGTGCTTTTTCACCGTCATCGGGCTGCTTCCCAAAATGTCGCCAATGTCCTTGTTGGTCTTGCCCTTGACCACCCAGTACAACACCTCGGCCTCCTTGGCGGTGAGTTTGAAGCACAGGCTCATGGCTTCAATCACGGCGGTGTCTGACACCTCGCGCATCACGATCAACCAGTCACCATCCTCTGCGTTGCCGTCCGTGTCGCCAATTTGCTGGTGCAGGCGAAAGGTCAGGCGCATCGCGCCTTGCTCGATGGTCAGGCGCGGAGGTTCGCCGCCTAGCCCCGCTGACACCACCTGCGGCAAGCAGCTGCGCAGCCATGCCAGCACGGGCTCGGGTGTGGTGGGCGCCTGGGTGCCGCAGTAGCGCTCCAGCAGTTCACGCGCCAACGGCGTTTGCCACATCAGCGCGCCATCGCTGGCGCGCACGGTGATGGTGGCGTAGCCGAAAGCGTCTAGCGCGTTGCGGGTCTGGCGCCGCTCGCGCGCGCCCTTCAAGTGCACCTGCATGCGGGCCAGTACTTCTTTGGGCTTGATGGGTTTGGTGACGTAGTCCACGCCACCGGATTCGAGCGCGGCTACCAAGTATTCGGTCTCGGTCAGCCCGGTCATGAAGACGATGGGAATGTGGGCGGTCTGCGCCTGTGCCTTCAGGCGCCGCGCCACTTCAAAGCCATCCATGCCGGGCATCATTGCGTCGAGCAACACAATGTCGGGCAGAGCCTGTGCGGCACGTTGCAGGGCGGCTTCTCCCGAGGTGGCGATCAGCACGGTGTAGCCCGATTCGTCCAGCGCGTCGTGCAGCACGGACAGGTTGTCGGGCACATCGTCCACGATCAGCACCACGTCGCTGTTGGCGCGGTCCAGTGTGTGGCTCAGGGTAGGGGCCAAAGTGGAGGCCGGGGTAGAGGGCAATAGGGGTTCAGTGGGTCGGCTGTTCATCGATGTCTCTTTGCAACTGGGCCTGCATGGCTTCAAACTGAAACTTCCCCGCCATGGCGCCCATGGCCTGGGAAAAACCAGCGCACGCGGGGTGGGCTGCGGCGATGGCCGCCAGCTTGTTGGTAATGCCCCGGTAGAAGCCCAGGTGCACCAGTTCCTGCAGGGCCAACAGCTCGGCACGCGGCGGAGTCACCATGGGCAAGTTGAATGGGGCGGCAGGTGCAGCGTCCCGCACCGCAGGCTCGCCGGTTGCCGTGTCCAGCCAGGTCAATGCCAGTTTGCGCTCCAGCCAGTCCAGCAGTTCCGAGTGACGCACGGGTTTGACGATGAAGTCTTCAGGCGCTATGCGCAGCAGGTTGTCCACGCCGCGCTCGAACGCGTTGGCCGACACAATGGCCACCTGCGGCTGTCGCCCCTCCAGCGCGCGCACGCGGCGCAGGGTCTCCCATCCGTCGATGCCGGGCATGGCCAGGTCCAGCAGAATCACATCGGGGTCGTAACCCGCCGCCAGCAGGTCCAGCCCATCATGGCCACTGGCGGCCACGCGCAGCACAAAGCCCAGTGGCTCCAGCAAGCTCACCAGCAGATCGCGGTCCGCCTCTTCGTTGTCCACCACCAGAATCTTGCGGCGCACACCGGCATAGCCGTGGCGCGGCTTGCGCACCACCGGCGCCAATCGCTCCAGCGACTGCCCGGGCTGGCTGTGCAGCTCGGGCAAAAACAGCCGCACCGTGAAGATGGAACCCTGCCCCGGCTGGCTGCTGGCGGTCAGCTCGCCGCCCATCAGGTCGGTCAGCATCTTGGCAATGGTCAGACCCAGGCCGGAGCCGCTGGCGCCAACGACCACGCTGGTGGCACGGGCAAACGGGTCAAAGATGTGCTCCAGTTCGTCCGCATGCATGCCGGGGCCGGTGTCGTGAATTTCCACGTGCGCCATCTCACGGGCATAGCGCAGCCTGAACGTCACACTACCCTGCTGGGTGAACTTGATGGCATTGCCCAGCAGGTTGATGAATATCTGGCGCACCCGCTTCTCGTCGGCCCGCACCCACTCAGGGCTGGCACCCTGCACTTCAAAGTTAAACGCCAGCCCCTTGGCCTCCGCCTGTAACTCGAACAGGCTGGCGATCTCGTGCATGCCGTTGGCAAACTGCATGGGTTTGGCATTCAGCGTGAGCTTGCCCGACTCGATGTGGGCCATGTCCAGCGTGCCCTCGATCAGCGACAGCAAGTGCTCGCCGCCGCGCTTGATGACGCTGACCGCCTGCTTGCGGTGCGCGGGGATGGAAGCGTCCTCTCCCATCAGCTGCGCATAGCCCAGAATGCTGTTGAGGGGTGTGCGCAGCTCGTGGCTGATGGCGCTGATGTAGCGGCTCTTGGCGTGGTTGGCCTGCTCGGCCTGGCGCTTGGCGCGCTCGGCCAGCGCGGTGGCTGCCTGCAAGGCCTCGTCGGTCTGGCGGTGCGATTCAATCTCTTGCACCAGCAAGTGGGTTTGCCGGTTGGACTCTTCCTGCGCCACCTGGCGGCTCTTGTGCGCCAGCACCAGCCACCAAGCTACGATGCCGCCCAACAGCAGCAGCGCCATATAGGCCTTGAAGAAGCCCGAACGCAACGCCTCGTTCAACGCCACTTGGCCGCCCGTGGCCTCGTTCAGAGCGGACAGCTCCTGACGGTAGAACATGCCGAACACGGTGGCCAGCAAGGGCACGATCACCAGCATCAGCAGAATGAAATGTCCGACACCCGTGTCCAGAAACGGCCAGGCGCGCTGGGGCAACAACCAACGCAACGCACCCGACCACTGTGCCGACAGGCTGGCGTGGGGTTTGCAGAGGTCGCCACAGCGCGCATCCAGCGTGCAGCACAGCGAGCAGATGGAACCCCGGTACGCCGGGCAGTGGGCCATGTCGGGGGCTTCGTATTCGCGTTCGCAGATCACACACTGCTGAACGTGTAGAGGCACTTCTGGCGGTGGAGCCTGGGCGGCAGAGCGTTCTGCTCCGTGTCCCCCGCCCGCTGCGCGGGCTCCTCCTTGACCTGCGCAGAACGCCCTACCACCCAGACTCCCGATACTCTCTCTCGCAATGTAGTAGCGCCCCTTCGTTGCCCAGGCCAACGCGGGGGCCGTCAAAAACGCGGTGACCAAGGCCACGACCGCCGAGAAGGCCTTGGCGTCCGCACCAAACAAACCCAGATACGCCGCCACCGAAAGCACCGATGCCAGCGCCATGGAGCCCACGCCCACCGGGTTGATGTCGTACAGATGCGCCCGCTTGAACTCGATGCCCTTGGGGCTTAGGCCCAGCGGTTTGTTGATCACCAGGTCGGCCACAACGGTCATGATCCAGGCGATGGCGATGTTGGAGTACAACCCCAGCACATCGCCCAGCGCCTTGAACACATTCATCTCCATCAGCATGAAGGCAATCAGCGTGTTGAACAGCACCCACACCACCCGCCCCGGGTGGCTGTGCGTCAGGCGTGAGAAGAAGTTGCTCCAGGCCAGGGACCCGGCATAGGCATTGGTGACGTTGATCTTGAGCTGCGACACCACGACAAACACGGCTGTGGCTGCCACCGCCCATTGCAGGGACGTGAACACATACTCGTAGGCCGCCAGGTACATCTGGTTGGGGTCCACCGCACGGTCCGTCGGCACACTGTGGGTGATGGCCAGATAGGCCAGAAAGGCCCCGCCCAGCATCTTGGCCACGCCTAGCACGACCCAACCCGGACCACCTAGCAGCACGCACAACCACCAGCGCCTGCGGTTCTGCGCGGTTTGCGCGGGCATGAAGCGCAGGTAGTCCGCCTGCTCGCCCATCTGCGTGATCAGCGCAATGCCCACCGTGAGCGCAGCACCAAACAAGTGCACATCGAATACCCCGCCGACGCCGAACTCACCACCGTAGTGCGTGATGCCCGCAAATGCACCGGGGTCTCGCACCAATACAAAACCATAGGGTACGACCAGCATCAGCAACCACAGCGGCTGGGTCCAGACCTGCAGGCGGCTGATGGCGGACACACCGTGCGTGACCAGCGGAACCACCACCAGCGCACAAATGAGATAGCCCCAGGCGGGCGGGATATCCAGCGCCAGTTCTAGCGCATAGGCCATGATGGCGGCCTCCAGCGCAAAGAAGATGAAGGTAAACGTGGCGTAGATCAGTGAGGTGATGGTGGAACCGATGTAGCCAAAGCCGGCGCCCCGGGTCAGCAAATCCATGTCCACCCCGTAGCGCGAAGCGTAGACGCTGATCGGCAGGCCGGCCAGGAAGATCACCAACCCGGTCACCAGGATGGCCCAGAAGGCGTTGACGAACCCATATTGCACCAACAAGGTGGCGCCCACCGCCTCCAGCACCAGGAAGGAAGCCGCGCCAAACGCGGTGTTGGCCACCCGCCACTCCGACCACTTGCGAAAACGCTGCGGCGCGAAGCGCAGCGCGTAGTCTTCCATGGTCTCGCTGGCCACCCAGTTGTTGTAGTCGCGCCGGATCTTGACCACCCGTTGGGGTGGCGCTTGGGGCCGGGGCGGGAGATCGGGCAGAGCGTTGGGCGGCTGGGACACACAAGCATGGTGCACATTTCATGCCACCTGGCCCGCAGCCACTCACTCAACTACCCGCAAAGCCTGGAACTGAAGCGTCAGCTGCCCATGGCCAGCAAGGCCACGCTGACGCCGACTCCCGCAAACCAGATCAACGAACGCAAGTTCCCCTGGTTGGCCAAGTAGGCGGCGACATACGCCACGCGAATACCAACAAAAGCCATCGCCAAGAGGTCGATACGCCCCTGGTCCGCTTGCGCCATTTGGGCAAACACCACACCGGCAATAAATAGCGGTAAGGCCTCAAAACCATTGGCCTGCGCAGCGTTGGCCCGCTGCTGCCAGCCAGTGAGCTTCGCCTCCCATTCGCGAGGGTTGTTGTTGTCGTAGCCGCCGTTTTTTCGCGACAGGCGCGCAGCCTTGATTTTGGCCAAGGCTACGGACGCGATAGGCAGCAAGCAAGCCGCCAAAACACACCATTTGGCAATCGTCATGCTATTTCGCCAGCAGGCCGCCCAGCATGCCCATCAGGTCGCCCGAATT
>CAINUX010000252.1 GCA_903853895.1 uncultured beta proteobacterium
CGGCGATGCTGCTGTACAGCAGCATTTTTGCGTTGCTTTTTGCTCCTCTGCACGAATGCTCGCACTTCACCGCCTTTCGCTGGCGCTGGCTAAATTACATGGTCGGCATGTTCGTCGCCTTTCTGACCATGCGACCCTTTATTTACTTCAAGTGGCGCCACGCGGAGCATCACACCTACACACAGCATCCGTCACTAGACCCAGAGGCAGCACCTTTACCTCGGTCTTTCAGGCAATACATCCTGTTGATCCTTGGCGCTAATTTCTGGCCCAAGATGCTGGGAACATTGTGGCGCGGATGCACCGGGCGTTTTAGCCAAGCCGAGCGCGGCTACATACCGCACGGGGAACTCGCCAAGGTCAGCCTGGAGGTCAGAGTCATGGTCACTCTTTATGCGGCAATCATACTGGCATCGATACTCACCGTCTCATGGCTTGCGGTGACGTACTGGCTGCTGCCGCGCATATTGGGCGAACCAGTGCTGCGGGCCATCCGGATGACCGAGCACACGGGGACGCTGGAAGGCCCCGACCTGCTATCGAATACACGCACCACGCTTACGAACCCGGTCTTTCGCGCTCTCTACTGGAACATGGCATTCCATACCGAACACCACCTTGCCTCCTCCGTCCCTTTTCATGCCTTGGGCCGTCTTCACGAGGAAATCAAGCCTCATCTGCGGTTTAGTGGGGAAGGCTACTGGCAAGTACATCGGCAGATACGAAAACAAATTGCCACTGGCAAGCCCCGCCATCTGGCCACGCTGGACCGGTAAATGCCAACCCTGCCATTCTTCAGGTTGCCCATACGGTTTGCAGTAATACAGGCTCTTCGCGGACGGGCCGATTCCTGCAGGCGCGGCCTAGCAAATTTTCCCACCTTCTTTCGGAACAATGTGGAGCGATTTGGGCAAGTTGAGGCCCTGACTAGAACTGGCTTCGAACCCTTCTTGCTCATTGGCGTGCGCACAAGCTCAACTGTGTCCACGCAAATGCCTATGCACCGCATCGCCACATACGAATTCACGCTTGCACAGGCATGCATCCACCATGTCTAGCCCACAAGCAGTGAACCCGGGTGTTGTGATCGTAGGCGCCGGACAAGCGGGTGGCCGCACTGCACAAGCACTGCGCCTTGCCGGCTATTCGGGCACCATCAAGCTCATCGGCGAAGAGGCATACCCGCCCTATGAGCGCCCCCCCCTTTCAAAGGATATTCTGCTTGGAAAAGTAGCCTATGAATCACTAACTCTCCTGCCCATAGAACAATGGGCTCAATTGCACGTCGAATTGCGGACGGATACACGCGTTACAGCGATCAGCCCCGATAGCCACTGCGTTAAGCTGGCCGGAGGCCAATCTATTGATTACGGCACTCTTGTGCTAGCAACGGGCGCGCGCGCGCGGCCCTTTTTAGGCCCTGTTGCACCAGGAACACAAGTTCACCAACTGCGAACGATCGACGACGCCAAGCGGCTGCAACCGCAGTTTGCTCCAGGGCGCCGGGTGGCTCTGATCGGCGCTGGCTTCATCGGCCTAGAACTAGCCGCTAATGCACGCACGCTTGGAGCGCAGGTCACCTTGATAGAGACCGCCGAACGCGTCTTGCCCAGACTGTTGCCAACCGCTTTTGCGCATTCGCTGGCTGAATTGCATATTGCCCGCGGCGTCGAGATACGTCTGCGTTGCAATGTCGTCTCTTTGTCGCCTCACGGGGTACATCTGGAAAATGGAGAATTGATCCCAGCCGACTGCGTGGTTATCGGCATTGGTGCCTTGCCGAACGACAGCCTTGCGCACACAGCCGGTTTGCCGGTTCGCGACGGCATCGTCGTTGACGCCAGCGGGCGCACCGCAGACCCGAATATCTATGCCGTCGGCGATGTTGCACGCCAAGTCGATCCAACAAACGGCACTGATATCAGGCTCGAATCCTGGCGTAATGCGGAAGACCAAGCGGTATCTGTGGCGGCCGCGATCTGCGGCCAGCACTTACCGCCTCGCCAACCCGCCTGGTTTTGGTCGGATCAATATGGCCGCAACATACAGATAGTCGGCAGACCCACTGACGAGCTCAGGCTCGTCGAGCACGGCAAGTTACATTCGGGGCCTTACTTAGCATACTTTCTGTCGGGCAACGTTGTTGCCGCAGCGATAGGTGTTGACTGCGGGCGCGAGATCAACGCAGCCAAGAGGCTGATTCAGGCGGCAGTATCGGTTGATGCAGACGCCCTGCCCGGCCTGCGCGCTCGCCCACCCGTCGTCCTCATCAGCTGATCGCCCAGCCCATACCCAACCTACATGCCAAAGGCTTTTCACCTCCTATGATAAAAAGTTCCGCCGCCATCTTGACTAACGCTAACGCGCCACTATTCGTCGATTCCATTGATGTGGAAGGACCCGCCTTTGGAGAAGTGTTGGTCGAGATGGTTGCGACGGGTATCTGCCACACAGACCTCACCGCTATAAAGGGCGTAAATACGAGTTGCGTCTACCCCGCTGTGCTCGGCCACGAAGGGGCGGGCAGGGTCGTCGAAGTGGGGCCTGGCGTAAAGGGTCTGCGCGTGGGCGATCACGTCATCCCGTTGTATGGCCCCGAGTGCGGCGTTTGCAAGATGTGTCTAAGCAAGCGTACAAACCTCTGCTGGTCCATCAAATCCACCCGTGACCGCGGTTTGATGCCCAACGGCACGGCCCGCTTTCGCTGGCGCGATGCTCCTCTTCATCACTTTATGGGCACCTCCACATTTTCGCGCTACACGGTCGTGCCGGAAATTGCCCTTGCGTTGATTCGTCCCGATGCACCGCTCGATCGAGTTTGCCTCATTGGCTGTGGCGTGACCACCGGCGTCGGCGCCGCACTGCACGATGTCCGCGCGGGCGACAACGTGGTCATCTTTGGTCTTGGTGGAATCGGTCTTAACATCATTCAGGGTGCGCGTATCGCGGGTGCGAAATCTATCACCGGAATCGACCTGCACTGCTCAAAGGGCACCTTGGCGAGGCACCTAGGCTTGACGCATTTCATCGACGCCGCTGCCGGGCCCGCTAGGGTACACGAGGAAGTACTCGCACTGACCGGCGGTGGGGCCGATGTCGCGTTCGAATGCACCGGCAACACCGCAGTAATGCGCCAGGCTTTAGATTGCTGCCATGTCGGGTGGGGCACCTGTGTTTTGCTCGGTGTAGAACCCAGCGGCACGGAAATGGCAGTCGCTCCAGTCGCCCTTCGTTACGGCCGTACCCTCAAAGGAAGCTACTTTGGTGGCGTCAAGGGGCGCAGCGGCATCGGTAAATTCGTCGATCTTTACATGGAAGGACTACTCGACATAGACTCACTCATCACCCATCGTCTTCCCCTGAAAGACATTCAGCGCGGTTTCGATATGATGGTCAGCGGCGAATCCGTTCGCAGCGTCGTCCATTTTGAATGATCCAGGGATGCCGGTGACCAATTGACCAAGAGATCAGGGAGCTGGCCGGTGGTCATTGATGCGCACATGGAATCAGAGTATGTTCTCACAGCACGCTATCCTGAGCGCGAGGAGGTTTATCGGCAAATGGCAGATGCAAGCTCCCTTGCCAGAAGTCGTTATGCCTTGCAAGTCGACCTAGCCTATGGCCCTCATCATCTCGAAAAACTCGATCTTTTTGTGGGCACGTCCGGATCGCCCCTTCTGGTATTTTTCCATGGTGGTTATTGGCGCAGCCAGGACAAGTCTTCTTTCAGCTTCGTTGCTCCTGCATTCCTAGATCAAGGGATTTCGGTGGCTGTTGTCGGTTACCCCCTCGCCCCCGTCACGCCCATAAAGGATATCGTGAAAAGCGCACGCGCCGCAGCTGCGTGGCTAGCCGGCGCAGGGCGTGCCCGTCTTCCCCCCGGGTGTACGGAAATGGTCCTCGCAGGTCACTCCGCTGGTGGGCACCTTGCAGCGATGGTGGCGATCAAGCCGCCCGAGCCTCCGCCAGATATCCCTAATCGCCTAGCTGTCGTCGGATGTGTCACGCTCAGCGGTCTCTTTGACCTGCAGCCAATTGCCCAGACATCGATTGGCATCCAGGTAGGGCTGGACGAAGCGACAGCGGCCAGCGCCAGTCCGCTGCGATTGCCGGTCGGTCCTGGGTGGTTGATGGCGGCAGTCGGAGGCGCAGAGACTTTTGCGTTTCGCGAACAGACCGCAAAATACGCGCACCATTGGCGAGATGGTGGCGGGACCGCGCACGCAATGACGCTGGCAGGCCTGAATCACTACACCATCCCCCTAGAACTGGGACGATCCGATTCGGCGTTGATGCAGGATATACTCAAACAGATAAAAACCTCTAGCGGCCATGCTAGTTGAAGCGCATGCCATGACCGAGAGACAAATTGCCCATGAATGCCGACACTGAGGCCGACCAGCCCTTGCCTTTCGTCAATTTCAATCAGCTGCGCTCGTTCTACGCCGTGGCCAGGGAGATGAGTTTCACAAAGGCAGCTCAGGTTCTCCACATCGGTCAGCCAACGCTAACCGTTCAGGTGCGGGCTCTGGAGGAGCGTTACGGCGTCGAATTATTCCTGCGCTCGGCGCGGGGGCTACAGCTCAGCACCACGGGTCGCGCGCTGTTCGAGATAGCCAAGCTCATCTTCTTGCACGAAAAGCAGGCTGTTGAGTTGTTGCGTTCAACCAAGGAGGAGTTCAGCGGTGAACTAAGGGTCGGTTCTGTTGGGCCATTGTTCGTCATGAAATTTCTTGCCTTGTTTCGTCGGCGGTTTCCGTTGGTACAGCTCCGTCTCGAAAGCGACAACTCCGACGTTGTGGTACGCAAGATACTCGATGGGGTGACGGACGTGGCAGTCACCGGAAGCCCAATTAACGATCCAAGGATCCATGCATGCCAACTTGGATCCCACGAGATTGTTGTGTTGATTAATCGATCCCATCCATGGGCGAAATTGGCCTCCATAAAGCTGCAGCAAATGGATGGACAGACTATGATCATCCGCGAGGCAGGTTCGATGACCCGGGCAGCGTTCGAGGCGACGTTGTCGGCACATCAGGTCAAGCCGGTCATAGTGATGGAATTGCCACGAGACTCCGTTCATGAGGCGGTCATAGAAGGTATCGGCATAGGGATCGTATCGGAAGCTGAATACCGGAACCACAACGACCTAATCGCGCTGCGTATCGCCGACATGCCGAGTTTTACACGGTCATACGTCATTTGCCTGCGATCGCGCCGGTTTTCAAAACCCATCGCTGCATTTGTGGAATTGGCCGAGTCGCAGGCCATCGCGCCCCAGACAACGCCAACCTGATCCCTGGATGGGAATTAGTTGAAGGCAGTCATCGTGACAATCTAGCCGGTGTATCCAGCAGCCCTTCCTCATTAGTTATTCATCAAAAGAATTAGCTACTCTTTGGTGCTAAGTCTCAGGCTTTATTGACTTGCGTTTTCAATTGACCACTTGCCTTCAATGTGACCACTCGCCTTGGAGGTATGGTTACTTCTTTTCCAGTCCTTGGGTTTCGCCCTGGGCGGGCTGATTTGTTGTGAACTTCAAAATTGCCGAAACCTGCAATTTTCACTTCACGCCCACTAATTAACCCCTTGCTAATTTCTTCATAAAAAGCATCTACAAAGTCTCTGGCTTCACGCATGTTTAAACCCAGCTGTTCGAATAGCATCTCTGAGAGCTTTGCCTTAGTCAAAGCGGTTGTATCAATTGTGTCGATGGAAATTTCCATGACGAAATTATGACAGCCACTGGCAACGATGGGCAACGATGTACAACCATTTTTACTATGCCTCTCATCCCCATGATCAAGAAATTTAAAAACACTATATTTCTAGCCATAAATCCACGGTTTTGAGCCGTTAGAAGGGTTTTTGTGCCGAATAGGCCTGCCCTGCACCCTGAGCCTGCTGCTGCATGCCATGCAAATCAGCTTGGCTAAAACTACTTGA